>RFNJ01000054.1 GCA_009927255.1 Pseudomonadota bacterium
GCTGGCCACTGGCGGTCGCCCCCGTATCCAAACCGGCGTGCAACCCAATATGCGCGGCCCCAACGGCGAAGGCATGGTTGACCTTGGCGCTGCGCCCATGGCCGCCAGTTCAGGCCGCGATGACGGCGGTGTCGAACTCGCCGTCGGCGGCCAAGTCACCAACGGCCGCACCGTCACGCTGGAAAATGGTATTGTCCGCCTCAAAGAAGAACGCATCACCATCCGCCGCGCCCTCCAGCGGATGCTCGACCAAATCGGCGGCGGCAGCTGGACAATCGTCTGGGATTTGGATGAAGTCAACGCTGGCCTGCCCGACATGGAAATCAGCATCTACGCCGAAGAACCCTTCGTCAAAGTGCTCAACGCCCTCTTGGCCCGCATGCAAACCCGCAGCGGCCAGCCCCTGCGCGTCATTAAGTACGATAAAACCCAACGTCTCGTGATAACCGACCGCGTCGGTGGCGGCGGCAAGTCCACCGGCATTGGCGCGGGCAGCGAAAAAGGCACCAGCAGCGTGGCGGTTACCGAAACCGTCCTAAAGGAATCCAAAGTCAGCCTCCACTACGATGAAATCCCACTGGTCGACGCACTGGAAAACGTGGTCAACCAAGCAGGCCGCGGCCAATGGCGCCTGCGCATGTATGCGGGGACCGACCAAGTGCTGAAGCCAGCGCACATCGAAGAACCATTCGGCGTGGCAGTGGAACGCATCCTTAAAGTGTTCAACCTGCGCTACGAAATCTTCCCCGGCGGCAAGCTCATCGTGGTCACCAGCAGCGACAAATTCGGCTTTCGGGGGGTCGAGTAACCAATGGCGCACCTAACCACAACCATTGTCACGCTCTTCCGCGCTTGGCCAGCCTTCAGCCGCGGGCAAAACGTACCAAATAAATACCAAATAAATACCAAATCCGCCTACATTCTGCTCGGTGTTTTAGGGGTTTTACTGGCTTCCTGCAGCAATCTTTCCTACACCCAGCGTAATTCCCCAGCCAATCAATATAAAGATTATCGTCCCAACAACGAAAACGCCGCCGTGCTTGGCATGGGCGAACCCATCACCGCCCGCCAACTCGCTGCAAACGCAGCACTTTCTCTCACTGGCGAGTATGATATCGAAGAAGTGATGCAAAAAATCGCCGGCACCTACAACGTCGCCATCCGCTGGGGCAACGGCGTTCGCAAAGGAAAACGCCAGCAAGTCATTGTAAATAATCTTACTTTTGATGAAGCGCGTAACTACATCGAAGACGTCTATGATATTCAAATCATTAAAGAAGGTGAGCGCCGCCTGTTGGTGCTGCCCTCGGCGTCCGAACCCCGCCTCAAATCCTTCAGTCCCGGCACCAACGTCACGCTTTCCCAAGCCCTCCGCGGCCTCGCCGAGCAATGTAACTATAATCTCGTAATAAACGAAAACCGCGAACAACTCGCCGCCGTGCGGGTAACAACCACTTTGCGCGATGTCACCTGCTTCGACGCCTTCGAAGCTTTGCTTAATCCTCAAGGGCTTAGCCTGATAAACGCTGGCGACTACGTCACCATCGGCGGCCTCCCCCAACGCCAGTGGACAGTGGCACTTTACGAGCCAGAACGCGACGAAGAAATCGAAGTTAATTATTCCAGCGATTTCTCCGCCGGCGGCGGCAGCAGCGGTGAAAGCAGCGGAGAATCAAGCAGTTCCGGTGGTTCCTCTTCTGGCAGCCAATCCGCTGGTGGCAGCAATAAAGTCTCCATTAAATACGAACGTAATTTATGGAAAGATTTGCAAGGCGACCTCAACGAACTCATCCGCAGCAACTGCCCCGCCCGCCAAGAAGCACAATCAAATCAAAATACAAACGCATCCGCACCGGTATTGCTGCCGCCACCCACCGGTTCCGGAACCGCGACAACGGCTGGCGGATCAACTGGAACAGCAGGCGCGCAAACCCAAACCACCAACCAACCGCGCACAACTGCTCAAACTGGCGGCAATGCTGGCCAAGGTGAAAACTCCGTCCGCTGCGGCTACGTGCGCATCAATACCTCGGTTGGCCTCATCCAAATGCGTGCTCCGCGTGCCGTGCTCGATGAAGCGAACGATATTATTCAAAGGGTTGAAGACATCGCCAGCCGCCGCCTGCTGCTCGAAGCCCGCGTGCTCGCCGTCAGCCGCAGCCGCAGCTTTGACCAACGCGCCAATTTCCGTACTGGCCAAACCCAAGACGGTGTCGCCCACAGCGCCAGCTTCATGGGCAGCATCGCCTCCACCCTTAATAACCAACTTTCAACGTTGAATGCCTCTAACTTGGCCAACGTCGGCGGCGTCGCCCTGCGCAGCAAAAATCTCGACGCCGTGGTCGGCCTGCTCGAAAGATACGGCACAACCTACGAATTGATGCACCCGATGATGGAGCTGATGGACCGCCAACGCGCCACACTCATCGATGGCCGTAACGAAAAATACTTCGTCGTGCGCTCCACCACCACCACCGGCACTGCCACCAGCACCTCCGCCGATGTCGAAGAACGCAACCAATTCCTCGGCCTGCAATTTTCGGCTTCAGCGCAAGTCTCTGATAACACAGCAGAACCTCACACTATCTCGCTACAAATCCCCATCACCTCGCTGGCCAAAACCATCAACATCCCCACCGGCACCAGCGGCACAGTGGCAGGGGTCGCACCGATTGCTAATACCCGGCTGATCGACCAAAAAGTCCGCATCCGCGATGGCGAAATCAAAGTCATCGGCGGCCTCACCAAAACCGTGGCGGTCGATAGCGAATCCGGCGTCCCCCTCATCCGCGATATCCCCGCACTCGGAAAACTGGCAAACGAAGAAGGCATAACCTTCGAAGAAGTGGAATTTGTAGTTTTGCTACAGGTCAAGCGCCTCAATTAACTAAAATAACAATTAATCCTTTCCAAAAGTCAGGAATGCTTGAAACTCAACATACAGTGAAGGAGACCTCATGAAAAATCTAACGCACCGCCACGGTTATACAATTGACCAAACCATCCTCATCGTCGCCATCATCGCCATCCTCATCACGCTCATTATCGTCACCATCGGCTGGCAGCTTATCAACCGCTCCAGCGGTACCAAACTTGGCTCACAGTTCCGTCAGGTCGAAGACGCCAACGGCCAGTTCTACTCAGGCCAGCGCATGTGGCCGCACCAAGCCATCAGCTCCGCAACCGGCGATAACAACATGCTCGCACTGGCCAACGCCCTGCCTTCTGGTGTCACTTGGGCCGCTTCAGTTAGTACGGCCGATCTACGCAACCTCCTCCCTGGTTTTGCCGTAGCGTCCAGCCAAGTGCGCCACAACTACGGTACCGGTGGCGCCATCATGCAAATGCCCGGCACCGTGGCCAACTGGGGCGTCAGTGGCAGCAACCAGTATATGGTTATCCAGTTTGGCAACATGCCGGTCAACGAAGCCCAAGAGGCCGACCGCGCGATTGACGGCGTGCAAAACGCCGCCAGTGGCCGCCTGGTCTACCAACCCACCGCATCCTCATGCTTGCCGGCCACGGTTGGCGCTGCAGCACCCACACCGTCTGCGGTCGGTAGCTCCAACGTGGTCAACGTCTGCTACGCGGCCAACACTGTCCAATAGGCCTCAGGGGGTGTCCCATCAACCTCTTCGGCGCCACCTCACCTAAATCTGAAACCAGCGGGGGCATCAATCTTGCTGCCCCCGTTCTTGGCCAAGTTAATGAGTTTGTGAAGGTAGAGGGCGAAAACAAAAACACCGAGTCCCTCTCGCGTGACGAAATCTACCTCAAAGTGCTGAAAATCCTCTACGATTCCGTCGATCTCGGTGTCGATGGCGTCGCCAAATCTCGCCTCGAAACGATTATTGAGTCGCAACAAGATAAACAAATCCAAACCCGCGAAATCCTTACCCAAAGGGTGATAAACCGCGTGCAACTCGCCCGCGCCATGGCCCGCGCCAACCGTAGCCGAGAGTTGATGTCCATCCTCGATATCCCCCCCGAAGCCTACAACATCCGCCAAGGTTTGGCTCCAAGGCTCAAAAACCTGCTGCGCACCGAACGCATCATCATCATCGCCGTCAAAAAGAACGAAATGGAACAAATTACCGATGTCCACTTCGCCCACGATAGCCCCACGCGAGACCTTGTGCTCGAATCCCAGTTGCGTGAATACTTCCCTCCCGGCGCCAGTTTTACCTGGCACTTTTGCCTGCGCGAAGTTGCCGGTGCGTTTTGGTTGTCAGGCGAGTCTGAAAGCATCGATTCCGGCATGGAAGCCGAAGCTCTGCTGGATCGCATCGTCACCAACGCAATCGACTCCCGCGCTTCCGATATCCACATCGACCCCTCCATTAAAGGCGAACCCCGCGCCATCATCAAATATCGTATCGATGGCTTCGTGCACCCCAAAGAAGTGATTACCACCGAACAGCTGGATAGGCTGCGGGTGCGGATTGAAAACTTGGCACGAATGGCCAAAGTCAATCTCAGCCACGCCAACAAAGGCGCCTTCAGCCGCAGCGGTTACGATTGGCGGGTACAAATCCAACCGCACGCAGGCCGCTTGGGGCCGGTGCCACGCATCGTCATTCGCCGCCTACAACCCGATGTTATGCCGCTCGAAGCCCTAGGCTACACCACCGACTTCATCGATAAAATCAAACAAGCCGCGCAAGCCAGCAACGGAGTTATTTTTTGGACAGGCCCCACCGGTTCCGGTAAAACCGAGTCCATTCACGCAGCGGTAGTAAGTGTCAATCCCATGGGTAAGGGGCTTAGCGTCCACACAATCGAAGACCCACCCGAAAAACGGGTGCCTGGCTATGCCGTGCAAATGGAAATCGCCTCCGAAGATCCCGCACGTACCGGCCTGCAAATGCTCAAGTCGTCACTCCGGGCCGACCCCGACGTGGTGATTTTCGGTGAGGTGCGCGACGCCGAAATGGCGGGCTTAGTATTCGAAGCGGCAAATACTGGTCACTTGGTCTTCACCACCCTACACACCAACACGTCGCTGGATGCGATTAACCGTCTCGATGAAATGGGCGTCAACGGCTTCATGCTTTCCTATATTCGTGGTATTGCCGCCCAAAGGTTGGTGCGCCGCTTGTGCACGCACTGTCGTTTGCCGCAAGCTACGCCCGATGACTACACCCGCTACGTGTTCGACCGTTACGGCGTCTCACCTGAAGGCGGTAGCTTACATGTGGCCAACCCCGAAGGCTGTGCCAGCTGTAACTTTACGGGTTATTATGGTCGTATCGCGGTGGCCGAGTGGCTTAAGCCCTCCAAGGAGATTATTGAGGCAAGCGCGCAACGCAACTACGCACAAATTGAAGACATGGCCCGCCGCGCCGGTTGGCAGCCAATGGGGCGGATGGGCGCCGAACACATCAAGCGCGGCATCACCGACGCCGCCGAACTCAGTACAAAAATCCTTGAATTGTCAGTCGAATCACTGGCAACCTAGGCCGGTGTGGGTGTATAAATACCCATTAACAAACAAAAGCCACAAAGGCCGCCATGGGTTTGCAAATAGGCAAGGCGTCACTTTCCGCCGCCGACCGTATCGACTTCTTCAAAACCCTCAGTGGGTGGCTTAATGCTGGCGCAGGTCAAAATTCAGTGGCCGAAGCCGTTAAAAACACCTGTGCGGCATTTAGCCACGATGAATACAGCACCCTCGCCCCGCAAATGGATACCATCCAACGCGAAGTGGAAAACGGCCAAACGCCACTGTATCAAGCCCTCGCCATCGTCAATGTCGGCTTCAAGCCGCAGGAGTTGGCGGTGGTGGAAGCCGCCGAGCGCAGCAACCAGCTGCGGGTGGCCATTCCGTCGCTGGTCGCCGCGCTAGAAGTCCAAAGCCAAGGCCGCCGCGACTTATGGATGAAACTGGCCGGTCCCTTGGGCATCGGCATCATGCTGGTTCTCCTCTCACTCGGCGTGCTCATCATCATGCTGCCCATGGTTATCCAGCCGGTGCTAGATCGCAAACCCGAGTCTCTCTACAGCTTCCCCTTCATCTTGCAGTGGTTCTGGGCCGCTTCGGTGTGGTTGCGCGCCAATCCCTTCCTCATTCCAGCAATTCTGGTGGTATTAATAGGTCTATTCTTGGCACGCAATACACCTACTATTCGGCCTTATTGGCTTAAGTTCATGTTGTATTGGGGCGTCAGCCGGAAACTGATCATCGGTTTTAATGCACTGGTAGTTGTCTATTTCCTCCCCGCACTGGTAAGGTCAGGTATGCCCACCTATCAAGTGTTGGAACAACTTGCCAACTGCGTCACCAATCCGGTCATCAGCAGCCTCCTCATGGCCGCCGCCGAAGACCACCGCAACGGCCTGCGCATGAGCGTCGCGGTGGAACCACTGCCCTTCCGCGCCGCCTTCGTCAACGCCGTGCAAGCAGGCGAATCTACCGGCGCCATCGCCGAACGAGTGGAAGACCTGCAAGTGCCCTTCAAGCTAGAGCTCGAACGCTACATCCGCCAAGTCACCAGCACCATCAAGTTTGTGGTCATGGCGGTGCTGTTGCCATTTTTCATCCTCTCCACCTACACCTCGCTGGTCGGCCCCATTTTTGCGCTGATGGAGTATCGTTAAATGAATATCTTCATCCTCTCGCGCCGTAACATCACCTTCCGGCAAGCAGGCAAGGGCGAAGTTTGCGTACTCATGGTGCCGGGGCGCGACCAAGTCCAAGTCGTCCGCGACCTCGCCGGCATGAACGACACCAAACTGCAAAATAACGTCACCAGCCGCGGCGCTCAGCTTAGCCGCTCCATCTCAGGCCAAAGGTTTATCTATGGCTATTTGCCAGAAGAAATCGGCGAGCTCCGTCAAGCCGTCAAAGTCTGGCTGGCCGAAGACTTCGCCCCCGCCGACTGCCAATCCTTCTTCTATGTCTTCAGCCCCGAAGTGGTGATTCATGGGGTGCGCGAACAATCCGATGAAGGCTACATCAGTTGGCGTACTGCGCAGTTGGTGCTCACCGGCAGCCAACCGCTGCAATCCTTCACCAACGCGGTGGCCGATTACGTGATGTCCAACCCCGGCGCCACGGTGTGCGTCGCGGTGCTCAACCAGCTCGATCTCTACCGCCAGCTGCAAGGCCTGCTCGAACCTTTCAAAATCTCGCCCATCCCGTTCTCCGGCCTTAAGGTGGCGGCGGGGGTGCGCCCACTCTATCGCCACATGGACCACACCATCATCTACCTCACCGGCGCACTGTTCGGCGTATTGGTGATGTGCGCCAGCGTGCTGTTTTGGTTCTTTAATTGGTCGGAAAGAATCCAGCTGGATAACGAAATTGAAAACACCCAAAATCAAATTCGCAATATCCAAATCAACCAAAGCACCGGCCACATCAGTTCCCCGCAGGATATCCTCGACGCCATGTCCAAGTCCTACAACCAGCAACCCTCAGCCATTATCGACGCCGCCGCCAGCGCCGCCGCCCAATATGGCAGCCTTGTTCAAATTAATTTTATGCCCGCCGAATACACCACCGAAGCCTCGCGCAATCCCCCCCAGCAGCAAACGGTCAAAGCCATGGTGAACGAACCACGCGATAAACTGCTGGTCGAGCAAGAACGCCGTGGCGGCCTCTTGGTGCAGCAGCGCCCCTGGGTGCGCAGCATCCAGCGCAGCGGCGCAGCAGGCAATCAGCTGCAGTTGTTGGTGTCGCTGCAAACCAGCAACGCGCCCGATGCCCCCGCCGCAGTCGCCCAAGCCGCCCGCACCGCCCAACCGGTCAGCATCTCCATCGCGGGCATGTCCGCTGCCACCTCGCCCACCGCCTCACCCACCGTTGTGCCATCCGCCACAGTCCTCATACCTACAACATCACCCACCGCAACAACCAGCGCCACCAAGGTGATGCCATGACTCGCTCCGGCTACCGCATCCTCATGATCGTCACCTTGGTCTTTCTGCTTGCCATTACGGTGTTCGTGTTCTACCGCGGCCAACACGAAAGCACCGAAATCATCAACCGCCAGAACGAACTGGTCAGGCTCAAGCAAGAGCTCGAAAACGCCGCCCGCCTCTCCGCCGCCCTCATCCAGCTCGACCAACTCACTATCAACGAACAAACCGCCACCCAGCTCGATATCTTGCGCCACTTGGGTCTCGAACAAAGCGATATCAATTTCACGATTGAATCGCGCGAAATCCGTACCGTCGGCAGCGCCAACCTCTACGTCCGCACCGTGCGGATTGAAAGCGCGCTCCCCTATCCCGCCTCACTGTATTTGCTCGATAAACTCAACAACACCAAAAAAATCGTCATCAACCAACTCGACATGAACCCCACCCAAGAAGTGGGCGATAAAGTCCGCATGGAACTCCGCGGCAAAGTCTACGGTCTCGATAAACACGCGGGAGCCAGCAAATGAGACAGTATATCCACACCTTCCTCTGCCTCGTGGCAACCATAGTTACTCCGCTCCACGCCCAAGAAATCCTGCTCTGGAAAATTGACAACACCGCCAGTCCCACCATGGTGCCCGCCTACGATGGCCAGCCCAGCCCCTTTCCCAAAAAGGAAGCCCCCAAGCAAACGGTGGCAGTCAGCGAAACCCTATCGGTCGAAGCCGAAGCCGCGCGCAAAGCCCGCCTCGCCGCACTGGCCAAGGCGCAAAAAATCCTCAGCAGCCCAGAGGCCTTTAAGCCCGAATTAAACACCATTGAAGTCAACGGCGTCATCCAAGGCATCCAAGGCACCCGTGCCCTCATCGCCAACCAGTGGGTTACGGTGGGCCAAACCATGCAAGTGCGGAGTGGCCGCACGCCCGAAGTCGCCACCGCCATCGAAGCCCTGCGCCAGTATGATGCTGACACCGCCACCCAGCTTGAAGATAAGCTCCAGCAGCGCTTCAATGCCAATCCCTACATAACATTAAAAATCAAGAAGATAACCACAAAGCAAATCACTCTCGAAGGCCACCAAGGTACCTATCAACTCCCCATTGAACATAACGAAATACAATAACTGTAAGAAAGCATTAGCGCACGTTTACATAAAATAACCAGAAAGGATATAAACCAAGCCTCCAACGGCCACTCACCATGCAAGCTATTTTCTTCATCACTCTGTTTTCGTTGTTCTTGTCCATTGGGGCTAGTATTGTGATTGGCGCCGGCCCCGGCTCCGCCCAGCTCACCCAACAACGGGTCGAGGAAACCCGCCAATTTTTTGATGCGCTCCAAGCCGGCATCAACCAAATTACGCGTGAGAACCTGCAAGCCGCCACGGTCGCCGAGCTATCCAACCCGCAGGCCTACATCAATAACACTCCCACACTGGCCCAACTCGCCAGTGGCCGCTGGGCCGATGCCACCCTCGACGCCTGGGGCAACCCCATCTGGATTATAACCGCACGCGAAAACCGTGTGCTCTACAGCAACGGTGCTGACCAAGTCATCGCCCCAGTCACCGGCTTCGCCATGGTCTCTGCGGGGCCGGATCGGGTGCTGCAAACCACCCTCCCCACCGCCCCCACCATCAGCAGCTTGCAAGGCATTCTGCCACCCACGGGGTCGGATGATATTGTCGCTGTGTTCAACGATGAACCCGCCCAGCGCCTCAACTGGTCAACTCGGCAAAAGCACGTGGAAAATATCGCCAATGCCTCCATGCGCTACTACCAATTCCAAGTCAAAAACTACCTCACCGCCTACACCCAGCGCTACTTAACCGAACTCCAGCGTGCTGGCGTCACCACAGTCCCCGACATCACCGCTCTGATGCTCACCGACCCCAACGCCCCCCAGTATCTCGATGTCAACGACGCCAACAACCGCGCCCTACTGGGGGTGGAAGAAGATTTCACCGCGCTCGAAAGAGTCCTCCCCTCCGGCGGTAGCTTTCTGGTGCAAAGCACCACCAATTCCGACAAATCTCTCACACTGCGTTTCCAAAACAGCCCCACTCGCACGCCATGGGGTGGCACAACCGGCAGTTTAAGCTACACTCTCAACCTGAAAGGAGCCGTCTAATGCCCGCCCTCAAAGTCCTCAACCGCCTCACCAAAACTGCCCGCCAAGGCTTCACGCTGGCCGAAATGGTCATCGTCATCGCCGTATTGGCAATTTTGGTCACCATCAGCACCCCGGCAATTTTTGAATTCATGCGCCAGCGCGATAAACAAGCCGAAGAAAATGTATTAATGGAATTGCGCAAAGCCCTCCAAGCCTACATTGCCGATAAAAACGCTCTCCCCGGCACAGCTACTTGGGCAACCGACCTCTCCGGTTATACCAACCTCTCCCTCAACGAAATCCGCAACGATACCTGGGGCGTCCCCCGCGCATTCATCGCCTACCAAGATAACACCCGCACAATCCAAGGCACCCGCGTACCGGTGTTCTACGTCACCCTGCACAGCGCTGGCCCCAACCGCCAAGCCCAAGCCGCCACGGGTATTGCGGTCAACGGCACGGCATTTGCCGGCGCAACCGATGCCGCATGGTGGGCCAACATCGCCAGCCAGCAAGTTACCACCTTCAGCGCACTCGCCGCAGCAGGAGACGACCAGCTGATCCGCTTCACCGACTACCCCGAAAAACTCGAACGTTATAATCTAACTATCCAACGAATGGACCGCATCACCACCGCACTCGAATCCTACGCCAAAAATGGCTACGCCAACAAAGTCACCGCCTGCGGTAACTTAGCGAAGGACCCCACCACTGGTCTCACCGGTGATGCTACCTGCGATAACGGCATGCCCGAGCGCATCGTCTACTACCCCCGCTCACAAGCCATCGCCGCAGCAACCGATAACGCCATGTATCTCAACAGCACTCTGTATGTCGATAACGCGCAAAGCGAAGCCAACCGCCGCATCGCCATGCAAGGTCTCATGCGTCTGCTTGGCCTGCCGGATGATTTCTGCTGCTCTGCCATTACACTGGCAGCCGATGGCCAACCCGCGCCGATGTTCTACTTCAGCAATCCCCGCCCGCGTAACCCCGGCGGCGGCTGCGCAGCACGGCCTGGCCTCACCGACATGAAGCTCCCCGCCCGCCTCACCACCACGAATGACGACACCGCCAGCACCCCCACCTGCGGCTAAAGCCTCAAGCAAACAGCGGCCATGTTCTGGCAAGCCAGCCTCTACCTCGCCCACCAAGCCCCATGGTTCTGGCCGCTGGTGGGCGCACTGTTGGGCGGCGTGCTCGGTTCCTTTTTTGCCTGCGCCGCTCACCGCCTGCCACGCGGTCTCTCCCTGCGTCAACCCCCCAGCCATTGCCCAAAGTGTAAAACAATTCTCCAACCCCCCGACCTCATCCCCATCTTCAGCTATCTGTTCCTCAAAGCCCGCTGCCGCCACTGCCAAGCCCCCATTCCACCCCAAACCCTCGCAATAGAACTCGCCACCACCGCCACCGGCGCCATTCTCGCCTATGTAGTCGTTAAAGCTCTTTTGGGATAAGAGCGCATAAACCCTCTCTGCAAAGCCCCCAAACTATCGGCCTCCGTGCCGGAAGCCAAGCGGGTCAG
>RFNJ01000018.1 GCA_009927255.1 Pseudomonadota bacterium
ACCAATTCCCCCCCCACATCAGCCTCCGCACTGTCATCAACAAACTCGCCACCGCCGATGTCGCACCCGAGCGCACTCTCACCATCCCCGAAGGCTTCACCGTCAAGCAAGCCATAAACCGCATCAGCACCATCCAAGGCCTCACGGGCCAAGCGACAACGCCCGAAGAAGGCATGCTCTTCCCGGACACCTACCACTACACCTACGGCACCCCCCGTCAAAAGCTGCTCGGCGTCATGCAGCAACGCATGGAAAAAGAGCTCACCAATGCATGGCAAAACCGCACCCCCAACCTCCCCATCAATACCCCAAATGAACTCCTCATCCTCGCCAGCATCATCCAAAAAGAAGCTGCCAACGAACAAGAAATGCCAACAATATCATCAGTTTTTATCAATAGATTAAACAAAAAAATGAGGCTCCAATCCGATCCCACCGTCATCTACGGCGCTGAAATAACCGAAAATAACATCCGCAAAAAAGACCTCACCGAAGCCCACCCCTTCAACACCTACATCTACCCCGGCCTCCCCCCCACACCCATCGCCAACCCGGGCCGCGCGGCACTTCTCGCCGCCGCCAACCCTGCCAGCACCACCTTCTTGTTCTTCGTCAGCAACCCCAGCCGCACCGAACATATCTTCAGCCAAACCTATGCCGAACACCAAAAGCATGTTAAAGCCTACTGGAAATATACTGACGCAAAGCCCTCAAAGTAAAAGCAAAGCAATGCCCAATAACCCAAATCTAAAACTCCCGCTACTCATCACCGTCACCGGCCCCAGCGGCACGGGGAAAGACTCGGTCATCAATATTCTCATGAACCATCTACCAACATTGCGCCGCTACCCCAGCTGCACCACCCGCAAAATCCGCGCGCACGAAAAAGATGGCGAAGACTACTTCTTCGTCACCGAACAACAGTTCGAAGAATTCTGGCAGCAGGATGACCTCTTGGAGCGCAGCAACCACTACAACAACCACTACGGCATCCGCCGCAGCGTCATCCAAAGCCTCCTCAAGCAAAATTTAATGCCGATTAAAGACATGACCTTCAGCGGCACCCAAGCCTGCAAAAAAGCCTGGCCCGCAAACACCTTCCGCATCGCGCTCCTGCCCCCCTCGCGTGAAAGGCTCTTCCAACGCCTCACCAAACGTGACCCCAACCTCAGCGAAGAAGGCAAAGCCCGCTTCAAACTCATCGCCGAAGACCTCGACCACACCCACAACCCCCACTACGTCTTCACCAACCCCGACATGAAAGGCAGCACCCTAGCCGACTACGACGCCGTCTTCGTCAACGACGATTTAGAAGTAACCACCTACGCCATCGCCAAGTTGCTGAAGGAAGAACAACAACGCCGAAGTTAAAGGTGTTGGCACGGAGGGGTTAAGGGGCGAAGCCCCTTACGGCCCCCCAGTTTATAGGGGGGCCGTCATCCCAGCGAAGGCTGGGATCCAGCTTTTCTGAACCTTACTTCATTGTGTAACATTGAGAGCACCCAACTCAAATCTTCCGTGCCGGAAGGATGATGGGCAGATTTTGCCGTTATGCAAAATCGGGGTGCCCATCACCTATCCGGCACCACCCGTGTCGCCCACTCTCCACAGCGTGCCGCAGCAAATCAAAAACCACACTCGAACAATTCATGAATAGCCCCAACCATAGCCCCAAAGCCACACCCCATCCCCCCGTTCTCGCCAAAACCCAACCAATCCATCGCCAACCCACCCCCAACCGCCTAAATTACCAGCATGCTGCGCCTCGCCCTGCTTGCCCTCCCACTGCTGCTCATCGCCTGCGGCAGCACCAAGCTGCCGGTCAAACCGGCCATGACCGACGCCCAATGCATGGGCTTCGCCGACGCCATGCAAACCCTGCGCGAAGGCGACGAACTCCCCCGCGTGGTGCAAGTCCTCGGCCAGCCCAGCCGCACCTACCGCACCTTCGCTCCCTTCGGCCGGCAGTATGATGTCCTCGAGTACGACACCTCTGGCGTCCCCTGCGCCAAAATCCTCCTGCGCGCCCCCAAAAAAATCGAAGTTACGTTTGACGCCCAAGGCAAGCTGGTCGGCGTCGGCCGCAAATTCTTCCTCACCCTCCAACGCGCCACCGCCACCCGGATCGAAGGCGTCCCGCTCGACGGCCCAACCCTCCGCACATTTGAATAACCATGCGTCAAGCACTCCTCCCCCTCCTCGCCCTCACCCTGCTAGCAGGCTGCAGCAGCGCCCCCAAACCCAAGGATTATAAAGCCGAGTGCCCTACCAACCTCACCCGCCAAGCCTTCGCCGCGCGTGAAAATCTTGCCAAGGTGCAACCCGGCAGCACCAACATCCGCCAACTCACCGGCCTCGGCAGCCCCATTCGCCAAGTCCAACTGGTCAACCCGGAAGGCAACTATCTGCAACTCTATTTCTTCGTCACCAACGTCCCCACTTGCCCCTTCCTGCAACCCAAAGGCCCCGCCTACACTCCCGTGCTGGCCGACGCCCAAGGCACCATCATCGCCACCGGCAGCCAACCGCTGCAAGAATTCTACCAAAAAGGCTGGAAAATCCACCAAGCCCAATGGCCCTGGCAATCCTACCGCTACGCCTACATCCCCTACAAATAACCCTCAATTTTTAACATCAAGGCACCCAATAAGGGCCGCCCGTCCTCGAATGGCCCGCACGAATCCATC
>RFNJ01000053.1 GCA_009927255.1 Pseudomonadota bacterium
AAAGCAAAACCCCCACGGCCATTCGGGGACCCACCAACCCTCTCGCTTCGTCCCCGCCACAAGCACCCATACCTGCACCCTGAACCCTGCACCCGTTAACCCGTTCATCCCTTAATCCCTTCACCCGCCTTTCCGTCTTGACACCCGCCCAATTTTTCGCCATAACCCGCCCAAAGCCGCAAGGCCCAAGCCGCAACAGGAGATGACACAATGTCCACCGAACGCACCCTCAGCATTATCAAGCCCGATGCCGTTAAAAAGAACGTCATGGCCCAAATCATCGCCCGCTTTGAAGCCGCAGGCCTGCGCGTGGTCGCCACCAAAAAGGTGTATCTCAACGCCCAAACCGCCGGTGAATTTTATGCCGAACACAAAGAGCGCCCATTCTTTGGCGAATTGGTCGGCTTTATGATCAGCGGCCCCTGCTACCCACTGGTGCTGGAAGGTAACGGCGCAATCCTGAAAAACCGCGAACTGATGGGCGCCACCAACCCCAACAAGGCCGAAGCTGGCACCATCCGCCACGACTTCGCCCTGCCCTGCACCGATTTATCGGCCAACGCCGTGCACGGCTCAGATAGCCCTGCCTCCGCCGCGCGCGAAATCGCCTTCTTCTTCAGCGCGCATGAATTGCTCTAATTTTAAGCGGTTTTAGGTCACACAGGGTCAAGCGTTTGCCATGGCCACTCTTGCCACCCACCGCCACAAGCGCACAATTCAACCCATGCGCATGTTTGCATTGCTCATTGTGGCGTTGGCCGCTCCTGCTTGGGGGCTGGCGCAAGCGGTTCCCACCTTCACCAGCCAAATTGCCGAAGAAACCGTCGCCCCGCTGCCCAAACCCGCCACAACAATAACCCCCACCACTCCTTCCGCCACCATTCCCGCCGCCGCCACCGCC
Source organism: Pseudomonadota bacterium (assembly GCA_009927255.1). GTDB lineage: Bacteria > Pseudomonadota > Alphaproteobacteria > UBA2136 > UBA6156 > RFNJ01. Next base: position 902 of record RFNJ01000053.1, read on the forward strand.
AGCAGCACCAACCCCTTCGTCATTCAAAATATAACCGTCACCGTTTCCGGTACTGGTTTCGCGCGGGATGTTGCTTTGGAAAAAGCCGCCCGCCAAGCGCTCCCCCAAGCCCTGCAAGCGCTGCCGGTAGATGCCGCGCAAGCCATCAGCATCACCAACACCATCGGCAACCCCATGTCGTTTGTCGCCAGCTACCAAGTGGTGCGCGAAACCCTGCTGCCCACCTACAGCCTCACCACCAACCTCACCTTCAATCAAGCCATGCTGCGCACCAACTTCGGCGGCAAGGTTGCCTCACCCACCACCCCCAGCCCCACCGCCGTGGCACCAACTCCGCGCAACACCTTTGTGGTGCGCCTCAGCGAACCCCAACCCGCCACCCAAAACCAAGTCTTCCAGCAACTGAATAACCTCACCGATACCGAAGCCCGCTACCGCCTCATCACCATCCAAGGCGCGGAATATACGGTCGAAACCCCACTCACCGAAACCGCCCTCACCAGCCAACTCGGCCCCCTCAACGCCCAAGTCATGCCCCAATTCCTCCCCCCCCAACTGGTTACGCCTAGCGTTATTCAGTAATGGCCTTGCGCCAGCAAGGCCACCCCAGCGCAGGCTGGGGTCCATTTTTTTTACTCCTTCCCAAACCCCCCAACATTCGATAATCCTATCACTCTAAAACCCTGATATCCTCATACCTCATATCCTGATATCCTGCTTTATAAATGCAACTCCTCCTCAACCTCGCCCCCAACCCCACCCTCGCCCAAGCCGAATGGCTCCCCACCGTCGGCACCCACCAAGCCACCCAAGCCACACTAAATGCCAATCCCACCACCATCGGCACCATCTGCCTCTACGGCCCTAGCGGCTGCGGCAAAACCCACCTGCTGGCCAAACTCGCCAGCCAAAACCCCAGCCTTGTGCTGGCCGATAACCTCGAGTCCCTCACCGCCCAGCAGCAAGAAGAACTCTTCCACCACTTCAACAATCGGCAGGGCAGGGGGCTGATCACCACCAGCCAACTCCCCGTCGCCCAGCTAAGTTTACTGCCCGACCTCAAAAGCCGCCTCCTCACCGGCCAACATATCGAAATGCAACTGCCCACCGAAGCCGAACTCACCCACCTGCTCCAATCCTGGGCCACCACCCGCCAGCTCACTTTGTCGCCCGAAGTCACCCACTACCTCCTCACTCGCACCGCCCGCAACCCGCACACCCTGCTGGGCTTGCTCAACCAGCTCAACACCCTCTCCCTCCTGCAAAAACGCGCCATCACTATTCCTTTGGTTCATATGGCACTTGCACGCAGCACTCCAGAATCGTAATCTCCACCCAAAGGGAAGGGGAATCCCATGAAAAATATGCTATCGTTTGGGGTCCAGGGGCAAAGCCCCTGGGACGGCGTAGCCGTCATTGCGAGCCGCAGGCGCGGCAATCTCTCTTTCTTTTCTTTTCTATTAGCCATCAGCATCTCTATCATTTCATTGTCTCTCCAAGCCCAAGAAGCCACCCGCGCCAGCTTCAACCGCGCCGTCAAACAAGCCGCCCCCGCGGTGGTCAACGTCCTCACCGCCAAATTGGTGGTGGAGAAACCAATGCTGGTGGCCGACCCCATGCTCCAAATGCTCATCAAAACCCCCGCACGGGCAAAGGTGGAACGCTCCCTCGGCAGCGGCGTCATAGTCGGCGAAAACGGCATCGTCGTCACCAATCTCCACGTCATCCAAGGCGCCGCCGCGGTCAAAATCGCACTGAACGATGGCCGCGAATTCCCCGCCAAACTCATCGGCAGCGATGAAAAGCTCGACCTCGCCGTGCTCCGCACCCAACTACCAACCGGCACCAAACTCCCCGCCATCAAATTCGGCAATTCCGACACCCTCGAAACCGGCGACGTCGTCCTCGCATTAGGCAACCCCTACGGCATCGGCCAAAGCGTCAGCTTCGGCGTGGTCAGCGCGGTGGAACGCTCCAACGCCGCTCTCAGCCAATACGGCCAATTCATCCAAACCGATGCCGCCATTAACCCCGGCAACAGCGGCGGCGCGCTGATAGATAGTACCGGCGCACTCGTCGGCATCAACACCGCCATCTTCACCCGCAGCGGCGGCAGCCAAGGCATCGGCTTCGCCACGCCCTCCAACCTCGTCAAAACCATTGTCAAAGATATCGTCGAAGTCGGCCGCGTCGTCCGCCCCTGGCTGGGCGCCGAAGGCCAAGCCATCACCCCCTCAGTCGCCGAAGAGTTGGGTATGGGCAATGCCAACGGCATCCTCATCACCGCCGTGGTGGGCGGCTCGCCAGCCTCAGCAGCAGGCCTGCGCCAAGGCGATGTCATCGTGCGTTTGGCGGGTAAGGAAGTTGCCGACCCCGCCGCCCTCAATGATAGAATCCTCGCCACGCCAAACTTGCTCAACACCCCCACCAGCCTCGTCATCTGGCGCGGCGGAAAATTGCAGGAACTCACCGTCAACCTCACCGCTTTGCCCCCACGCAATCCCGCCAGCCAAGTCACCATCCGCGGCTATAATCCACTGACTGATACCGTGCTCGAACCACTCTCCCCCGCCCTGAATGTCGAACTCGGCCTGCCGCTTTCCACCCGTGGCACCGTGGTGGTCAAGGTGCCCGAAAAAGCCCCGCTGGTTGCCTTCAACATCGCCCTCCAACCCGGCGATTTACTCCTCTCCATCAACGGCAACGAAATCAAATCCCCACGCGACGCCCAAGAGGCCCTGAACGCCGAGCGCCGCAAATGGCAAATCCGCTTCCAAAGGGGCGAAAAAACTTTCAACCTCATTCTCCAATAATGCCGCGCTGTTCGTTTGCTTCTTTGCTTATGCTATGCCCTAGACACCTTCTTTAACTTCCTTTATAATTACCACAATAATTTTAAGGTAATTATATGGAACCTGTCACCACCTCTCTGCTTGATGCCACCATGCTGGCGCGCATCCAGTTCGCTGCCAATATCACTTTCCACATTCTTTTTCCCAGTATTACCATTGGCTTGGCGTGGGTGCTGCTGTTCTTTAAATTGCGGTTTGTAGCAACACAGGATGAATGGTGGATGCGCGCCTACCGCCTGTGGGTAAAGGTGTTTGCGCTCAGCTTTGCGATGGGGGTGGTCAGCGGCATTACCATGTCGTTCCAGTTCGGCACCAACTGGCCGGGGTTTATGCAGAAAGTTGGCAATATTGCTGGCCCGCTGCTGGCGTATGAAGTGCTGACCGCGTTCTTTCTGGAGGCGACTTTCCTCGCCATCATGCTGTTTGGTCGTGCGCGGGTGGGCGAAAATATGCACACCTTTGCTACTTTTTTGGTGGCGGCGGGTACCACGCTTTCGGCGTTTTGGATTCTCGTCCTTAACAGCTGGATGCAAACCCCCGCCGGCTTTGAAATCCGCGATGGTGTGGCCCATGCCACCAGTTGGCTGGAGATTATCTTCAACCCCTCCATGCCCTACCGCATGGCGCACATGCTGATTGCCAGCGGCCTTACCTGTGCGTTCCTGATTGCTGGACTCAGCGCCTACCAAATGCTGAAAAAGCCCAAAACCGATACCGCCGCCAAAACCTTCCGCTTTGCGGTGCTGCTGGGCGCGGTGCTGATTCCCCTGCAAATTTGGGTGGGAGACCTCCATGGCCTGAACACGCTGGAGCACCAACCGCAAAAAGTGGCGGCGATGGAAGCCAACTGGGAAACCGGCCCCAACAAACCACTCATCCTGTTTGCCCACCCCAACGAAACCTTGCGTGAAAACCAATACGAAATCAGCATCCCCAATGGCGCCAGCTGGGTGCTGAAGCACAGCGCGGATGGCATTGTGCCGGGCCTGAATGACTACATTGGCAACCACCCACCAGTCGCCCCCGTCTTCTGGGGCTTCCGCATCATGGTCGGCACGGGGCTGCTGATGCTCGCACTGTCATGGCTCGGCGCATGGTATATCTGGCGTCAGCAAACTTTCCCCAAACTATATCTTAAAGCAATGGTAGCAATGGCCTTCTCCGGCTGGCTGGCGACCTTGGCGGGCTGGTACACCACCGAGATTGGCCGCCAACCATGGCTCGTTACCGGTGTGCTGAAAACCCACGATGCGGTGGCGGCGATTCCATCCCCCATGCTCGGCCTCAGCCTTACGCTTTATCTTGCGCTCTATGCCTTCCTGATTTTCGCCTACATCTCGGTGCTGTTCTATCTCGCCCGCACGGCGGAAAAACCCACCCAACTTAACCTGCTCACCAGCAACTAACACAAGGGCACACCCAATGGCCGACGTCCTCTCCCTCCTGCTGAACGCCACCACGCTCCCCGTTATTTTCGCGCTGGT
>RFNJ01000142.1 GCA_009927255.1 Pseudomonadota bacterium
AAGGGCGCAATGCTGAAGCTGATGGACGCGATTGATACTTGGATTCCCCAAGCTGAACGTGAGCTGGACAAGCCTTTCTTGATGCCGGTTGAAGACGTGTTCACCATCACTGGCCGCGGTACGGTGGTCACGGGCCGGATTGAGCGCGGGATTATCAAGGTAGGTGAAGAAATCGAAATCGTCGGTCTCCGCCCCACCCAAAAAACTGCCTGCACCGGTGTGGAAATGTTCCGCAAACTGCTCGATCAAGGCCAAGCTGGCGACAACGTTGGCCTGCTGCTGCGCGGCACCAAGCGTGAAGATGTGGAGCGCGGCCAAGTGTTGGCCAAGCCCGGCAGCATCACCCCGCACACCCAGTTTAAGAGCGAGGTGTATGTGCTGAGCAAAGAAGAAGGTGGCCGTCACACGCCATTCTTCACCGGCTACCGCCCGCAGTTCTACTTCCGCACCACCGACGTCACCGGCAACATCAAGCTGCCAGCCGGTGTGGAAATGGTGATGCCCGGCGACAACATCGCCATGGAAGTGGAGCTGATCAGCCCCATCGCCATGGACCAAGGCGTGCGCTTCGCCGTCCGCGAAGGCGGCCGTACCGTCGGCGCCGGCGTGGTTGCGAGCATTATTAAGTAAATAAGGCTCCAAAAAGAACGTCCCCCACTTGGGGGCGTTCTTTTTGGCAAGCCGAATTTATCCCCGCGCAGGCGGGGATCCATGCGCCAGCCGAAGTTACAAAAAAGGGCCTCCCAACGGGAGGCCCTTTCTCTTGCGGTGTCGTCAACGCCGTTCAGGCGTTACGCTCAATGTCGTCGGTGGTCAGCGAGCCAGTGATGGCAGCGCGGATCTTCGGCCACTGAAGGCCAACCGTCCACACCACCGCCAGCAATGGCTGAGGAAGATACTTCCACGCCGTAGGATTGCTGACGTTCAGGATGCCATTTACATGTAGCACCCAAACCACGCAGCCCAGAACAGCCCCCATGATGAGGAGTCCAGCCAGCCGCAGTGCCATGAAGGTCGCCATCACCACCAAGGCGAAGGCAACCAACACCAGCACAGTCAGCAAGATTTTCATCGGCTCCGTCCACTGAATCCAGCGGTCAGTCTTGGTCCACAAGTGGAACAGACTGAACCCGCCAAACGGGTTGTAGATGGTGTAATTCAACCCCAGCGTGATGAAGAACCACGCCCAGAGAGGGATGCTCCGCAAAAGTTGCATGTTATGCTCCAGTTAGGAGATGATTTACCGGGCTGTTCAGCCCACAAAAGCTAACCTCAGCAAGGAGGGATGACCCCCCTAAGTGATATGCCGAGGGGCAGTTGCAATAGCTTGTATACTATATTCATCAGCCCCTGTCAACCCCCACACTACACCATAAAAATCAGACCCCCACACTCGCTCTATCACCACCCGCAAGTATCAACCCAAAATTCACCCAATTCCCATCCATTACCAATTAACACCCCACCTAAGCTAACATACCACATAGTGGCGAATAGAAATGCAAGTCGCGGATCATCAACATGTTTCAGAACAGCTAGGCACTGTTCTTGTTACCAATTTATCCTACTTATTAATCATATATTATTAAAATTGTTATATCTATATCGAGATATGCTCGGCGAGGGTTTGTCTGGTTTTGTCCATAAAAACGATATGAGATGGTGTTGAAAGAAAAACAAGGGGCTTGGCTACTTTAGCTGACGGTTACTTGGCTCATCCCCAGCAAAATAGCCTGCTCAAGGTGTTTTTGTTCCAGCGCGATGCAGCCCAGCGTAAATGTGGCGTCTTTTTTCCAGACGTGGGTGAAGATGGCGCTGCCGAAGCCGGCTTTGGCGGGGGTGTTGTGGTTCATCACCAGCACGTAGTTGTAGGCGTCGTCATCGCGCCAGAGTTTTTCGTGGCTGGCGGGGTACCCGGCGGGGCAGAACTGATTATAGAGTGGGTCGGCGGGGGCGTCGCACCAGCCCATTTCGGGGCTGAGGGCTAGCCAGTGAAAGGCGCTTTGTGGGGGGCGTTTGATTTTATCGGGGCGATAAAAGCCGTAGAGGATTTGCCAAGTACCGAGTGGGGTTTTACCCATACCTTCGCGCATGTCATCGGGGCGGGTGGTGCCGTTTTTACCGATGAGCGCAGGCAGCTTCAGGTTGCCAATGGTGGCGGTGGCTTGGGCGCCGATGCCGGTGGGTTTAACCAACAATTCCATGATTACCCCTATGAGCGCGAGACTTTGAGGAGCACCAGGAATTCGGTGTCTTGGCCGCGGTTTTTGGCGCGTTGGAAGAGTTCACCCACACCCGGAATTTGGCTGAGGTTGGGTTCGTATTGGTTGCTGATGGTGGTGTTGTTTTCCACCAAGCCACCGATGGCGTAGATGCGGCCGTATTCCAGCACCATGTCTTGGTCGATCAGGTTATTGGAAAGTTCTGGCACGGTGTTGACCACCGGCGTGGTGTTGCCGATGGCGGTGCGGATGGTGGTTTCCCCCGCCTTGGTGGCGAGGCTGAGGCGGAAGCGCATTTGCACACTGCCTTTGCCGATATAGGGCATCACCGACATGACTGTTCCGCTGTTTTTGAAGCGGGCTTTGTCTTGGCGGCTGCCGATGACGACATCCCCCGTGCTGGTGGTGTTTTGGCTGACTTCGGTTTCGGCATAGCCAAGCTGGCGGGTGACGGCGACGCGGGAGATTTGGTTGTTGCGCGCGATGAGGTTGGGGCTGGAGATGGTGTAGACATCGCCTAAGTTGGAGAGGCTTTGCAGCACCAGCGCCATATCGCCGCCCTTGCTGGCGAGGGTGAAGAAGCCGCCAGCGACGGTTGCGTTTTTGGCATCCAGCACGCTGCGTTGGTCGGCAAAGAAGCCGAGGCGGTTGAGTGCGCTGCCGGTGACTTCGCGGCCGTTGAGCATTACGTCGGTGCCACGGGTGGTGGTTTTGTCGCGGATGAGAGCGACGATGCGGGCTTCCACCACAATTTGGCGGTGGGCGGCGGCTTGGACTTGTTCCAGATATTCTTCAATCTGGCGGTGAGCTTCGGGGCTGGCGCGGACGGTGATGAGGCCCGCGCTTTCGGTGAGCTTAAACCACGGCTGGCTGTCGTCGCCGGGGCTGGTGTGGTCGGTGCTGTTGGGGGTATCAACTTTACTGCCTGCGCCGATGATGGTGACGCTGCTGGTGTTGAACAGCAGGGCATCGGTGCCGCTGATTTGGCCGAGTTGTTCGGGTGGGGGCAGCAAGCCGGTGCTGCCAACGTTGGTGGCGGAAACGCTGCTACCCGTGAGCAATTCACCACTGGCGGTGACGCCGGTGGCGCGCAGGGCGCGGTCGCCGGGATTGACCACGCCGACTTTGACCAATTCGGCCAGCGTATCGCGCACTTGGCTCCACACGGTATCGGAATAGTCGGTATCGAGTTCGGCGCTGGTGCCGGTGTTGGTGGTGCCGGCGGCGAGTTCGGGGTTTAATTCCGCTTTGGAAATCATGCTGCCTTTGCGGTTGCTTTGCGAGATTTCCAGCAAATAGGTGCGCACGGGGTAGCGGGTGATGTACCAGATGCCATTCACGTAATTATAGTGATAGCCTGCTTTGGAGAGGACGAGGTCCATCATTTCTTGGAAGTTGGCGCCGCTGTGGACGACGGTGACGGTTTGGTTGCGCAAGCCTTGGGGCACTACGACACTTTCGCCCGCGGCGTTGGCGAGTTCGAGAATCACGCTTTCAAGGTCGCGGCCAATATACGCTACGTCGAAGGGGGGGAGGTCGGGCTTTTTCAGGCGGATTTCATCCTTCACCCGCACCATCGAGCCGGTTTGGATGCGCTGCATATGGAACACCCCTTGGCGCAGCGCACTTTGTGGGCGGATGGTGCTGCGGGCGTCTTGCAGTTCTTGGTCCGTCGGCGCCTTTACCTCATCGTCATAACTGGCGCAGGAGGTGAGAATGACGGCAAGGGCCAGCGTGAGTGCGGTGAGGATTTTGTGGGGGTGCAGGGTGGGTTTCATTAGGTTTTCCTTAGTAATAAGAATCGGTGACCAGCAGCACGCGGGAGGAGTTGAAGGCGGTAACGAACAACTGCGTGCCGGTGAGGTTTTTAATTTTTTCAGTCAGCAAATCGACAAATTCGCCAAATTTGGCTTGGGCGGTGAGGTTGACGCGCTCGTCCATCAGGCCCGCATTTTCCGGCTGCAGGCGCCACTTGACTTGCCAAGGGCCGCTGTAGGGCTCGGCCTGCTTGGTGATGTGGCGGACAACGTCTTTCAGGCTGACGTTTTCAACATCCAGCACCAGTTCAATATCTTCCAGCGCCACGTTTTTGGGGCCGCTGAAATTTTGCGGCTGGGTGGCGGGTTTGGTGGCATTTTTGCGTGGGGTGGGCGTGGGTTGTGGCGCGATGGGGTAGGATTCGTGGCGGATTTGGAAGGATTGGCGCGCGGCGCGGTAGGAATCTTGCGCTTGCTGCAAGGTGGGTGCTGCGGCGACAACGCCACTCGATTCATCATAACCCATTGGTGCGGCAGACAAACTTGTGGCCAAGCCAACGCTGGCTATCAGCAAAATGGTTAGAACGTATGGCAAGTGCATGGCTGGATTTTAGCTTGGTTTTTGGCGGTTTGCAGGTGGTTGCTTGGTGTTTGGGCCAATGGGTGTATCTGGTTTGCCACCTGTGCTAAAAGGTTGTTTATGGGAACGGTTATGACATCGGTTGTGGTGGGGCTGGGGGTGCCAGCGGCGGTGGCGTGGGCGTATCATATCACCATGAATTTTAATGTTTTTTGGGTGTTTGTGGTGATGGTGAACCTGATGGTGCTGGCGCTGATGGGCAAGGACAAATTTGCCGCCCAGCGCGGCAGCAGCCGCACGCCGGAATTTACCCTGCTGCTGCTGGCATTTTGTGGGGGCGTGCCAGGATTGTTGCTTGGTAAACAAATGTTTAAGCACAAAACCCGCAAGAAAGAATTTAACCTGCAACTGGTGGCGATTATTGCCTTGCAAATAGGCATTCTTGCTTACTTTTGGCGCGAGGTGGCGGCGGCTTTGTGGTGAGTTTATTGGGTTGATTTGGTATTTATTTTTAGATTATAATCTGAGAGAATTGAGTTTATTCATTTCAATTGACGTTAGTTTAGTTTTAATTTTAGTACATATAAAAGTATACGATTTAAAAATATATAATAATTTAAAATA
>RFNJ01000154.1 GCA_009927255.1 Pseudomonadota bacterium
TTATAATTAACTGATAAATATATGATATTTAAAGTGATTCAAGACAAGATGGATCCCAGCCTTCGCTGGGATGACGGCCCCCCCTATAAGTTGGAGGGCCGTCACTTTGAATTAATTAATTGTTAAGGATGCCTTTGAGGAGGTTGTTGAGGGGTTTTTCGAGGGGGTTGGGGGTGGTTTCGTTGGTTTGATTTGGGGTGGAATTGGTATTTATTTGGGTATTGTTTGGGTTGGTTTGAGGGGTGGGTTCGGGGTTTGCTGTGGGTGAGTTTTGGGTGGGGTTGGTGGTGGTTTTGGGTTGGGTGAAGGCGTTGAGGAGGTTGCCGACGCTTTCGCTGCTTATCCCCTGCCCGCTGATGACATCGCCGATGACGCCGCCGACGCCTTTGGCGGCGCCTTTATCTAATCCGAGTGCGCCTTTGATGCCTTCGGCGGCGAGGCGGCCTGTTAACTTTTGGATGAAGGCGGGGTCGGCGCCTATTGATGGTGCGCCGAGGCTGCCTTTGACCAACAGGGGGATGGCGAGGTTGTTGGAATCTTGCAGCGTGGGGGTGAGGGTGTAGGCGATGGCCCAGTTGCCGATGTCGATGGTGCCTTCGCCTTTGAGATTGAGGGCGCCGTTGCCGGTGGCTAAAGCAAACTCATCGGTGTAGGCCACACCTTGGCGGATGGTGTAGCGGGCGTTGAAGGCATCGACGTTGCCGCTGCCGTTGCTGGGGAGGGCTTCGCCGCCGGACAACATTCTTTCAAGATTGACCACGTTGCCGAGCATGTCGGTGTAGGGCAGTTGGCCTTGGCTGGCGTTGAGTGAGAGCGTGCCGCCAAGGTTTTGGGCGAGAGCTTGGGTGCTGCTGCCTGCGCTATCGAGTTTGGCGTTCAGGTTGAGCGGCAGGCGGATGTTTTGTTGCTTGAGGCTGGGGGCGAGTTCTTCCACCGGGACGTTGGTGGTGGTGAGGGTGAGCATCAGCGACGGGGTGCCCGCGTGCTGCAGGGTGAGCGCGAGGTTGGCTTTGCTGTTTTGTGGGAGGGTGAAGGTGGCGTCTTTGACATCCAGCTGGCTGGGGGTGTTGACCACGTGGGCGATGAGTGCGCTGACGGGCAGGCTGGCGCAGGTGATGCCGGTGGCGTTAACGGTGACATCCAGCGCGAGGCCGCGCAGGGCGGTGAGGTTGAGCGGGGTGTCGCTCCATGGTGAGGCGGTGGTGGTGGCGGCTGGTGCACTGGCGATGGACGGTGCGGTGGTGGCGGGGGCGTTTTGGCAATAGCCGAGTGCGGTGGCGTTGAGCATATCCACCTTGACCTGCCCCGTGATGTTGGCGGGGGTGGCGGGAGTGATTTCCAGATTAGCGGTGGCTTGCAGCAGGCCGGGGAGGTTGATGGTGAGGTTTTTGGCATTGAGTGTGCCCTGCCCGCTGAGTTGGCCGCCAGCGTTGAAGGGGTTGGCGGGGAGGCCAGCGGTGGCGATGCCGAAGGCGCGGGCGGTGGCCTGCATGTTGTTGCCCGACAGGTTGAGGGTGGCGTTGACCGTGGGTGGGGTGGTGGCTTGCATGGAGAGGTTGCCGGTGAGCGTGGCGAGATCGGCCAGCGTGGCATTCAGATTGGTGACATCGAGGTTGTTGCCGTTCATTTTGAGTTGCAGGCTGCTGGCGAGGGGTTGGCTGGGGAAATTGCCTGCGACACCAAAAGCGGCGGCGGCGTTTTGTGCATTGGGCACCGCGAGGTTGAGGGTGGCGGTGGCTTTGGCGGGGCTGCTGCCGAGTGTGCCGGTGGTGGGCGGGGTGATGTTGGCGTTGCCTTTGAGCGTGAGCAAATTGGTGCTGCCGTTGGTGAGGGTGAAGATGAGGTTGGAGAGTTCGATGACGTTACGGCCCGCGAGTTGGGTGCTGAGGGTGAAGCCTTGGGCGGGCACGGCGGGCTGGGGACTGGCGCTGGCGAGTTCGGCCAGTTGGCGCAGGTTGTTGCCTTGGACTTTGATTTCGCCATCGGCGGCGGGTTTGTTGCCCAAGGTCACATCCACATTGCCGCTGGCGCGAAGCAAATCGCCGAGCGAGGTGGTGAAATTGCGTAGCACGATGCGTTGGGCGGCGGCGGTGACATCACCGGTGAGGCGGAAGGCATCGGCCGGGGCAGCGGCGGGGGCTTTGCCGAGCAGGGTGGCGAGTGTGGCTTGCAGGTTGGGGGTTTGCGCGGACATTTGGCCGGCGAATTCTTGCTGGTTGAGCACGCGGCCTTCGGCTGCTACGGCCAATCCTGCGCCGTTCAGCTGGAATGTGAGGGGGACTTTGGTGACGTCGGCGACATCCACCCGCATGTTGCCGCTGAGTGCTTCGCCATTGACGGTGCCTTGCAGGCTGGTGACGGCGGCGGTGCCTTCGGTTTTGGCTTGCAGGTTGGTGTTGGCGATGACCACTTTTTGCTTGGCTTGGGCGTCATCGAACATGACATTCAGGTTTTGCACCGCCAGCTTGGTGGAGACGATGTAGGGCAGGGTGGTGGCGAGGTTGGCTTGGGTGGCTTCGGGTGTGGCGGCGGGGGATTCTTCCGCAGCAGGTTGCGTGCTGAGTGGCAGCCAGTTGGCTTGGCCTTGGGCGGTACGGGTGAGGGTGATGGTGGGGTTTTTGGCTTCGACATCCAGCAATTGCATGCCTTGCCATGGCAGCAGGCCCGTGCCCCAGGCGAGCTTGGCGGCGGCGGCATCCACGGTGAAGATGTTGCCGTTGCCTTGGAGGGCGGGGATGGTGAGTTTTTCGAGCTTAACGACAATATGCGGGAACAGTTGCACGGTGAGCGGGCCGCTGAACTGGAGGGTTTGGCCGCTGCGGGCGGCGGCCCAAGTGGCCAATGGTGCCAGGTTGTTGTTTTGCACGTAATACACCGCGCCGAATACGGCGGCGCCTGCAAGCACTGCGACCACCACCAAGGCACCGAACATCCACTTGAGCAGACCCATGTATTTTAGCTTTCTACTTGGCAATTATTTTGGCGATGCTGGCATGGTGCGGCGGGGGAGTCAAGCCAGCGAAATGGGCGGGAAGTGGCGCGATGAAGCTGAGGATTTGGCCCGTTTTGGGGTGCGTGAGGGTGAGGGTGTGGGCGTGCAAAAAAAGTGGTTTTTTGCTGCTGCTTTGGGTGGCGTATTTGTCGTCTCCCACGATGGGGGTGCCTTGGTGGGCGAAGTGGACGCGGAGTTGGTTCATGCGGCCTGTGTGTGGGGTGCATTGGACGAGGTGGGTGTTGGCTTCTTGGTGGCTGAGGAGTTGCCAGGTGGTGTGGGCGCTGTCTCCTTGCGGGCTGACTTTGGCGAGGGCGCCGACTTTGAGAATGGGGTGGCAGATTTCGCCGCTGCTACCTTTGAGATTGCCTTGTAACAGCGCGAGGTAGGACTTTTGCACTTGGCGGGCGGCGAATTGGGCGGTGACGTGGGCGGCGGCGGTGCGGGTTTTGGCGCAGACGATGAGGCCGGTGGTTTCTCTATCGAGACGGTGGGTGAGCTTGGGGGCTTTTTGTTCGCCGTAGGCGGCGGCGAGGATTCTATCGAGACTGCGGGTTTGGCTGCCGCCGGCTTGGGCGGGGAGGCCAGCGGGTTTGTTGAGCACCAAGAGGCTGTCGTCTTCATAGATGGTGGCTTGTTCGAGCCATTGGAGATCGGCTTTGGTGAGTTGGTAGGGGTTGGTGGTTTTGCTGGTACCGCTGGGGTTGAGGCGTTCGGCGGGGCTTTTGAGGTTGGGGGGGAAGGTGATGATGTCGGCTTCTTGGAGACGGGCATCGGCTTTGGCTTTGGTGCCGTTGATGCGGACTTTTCCCGTGCGGATGAGTTTTTGCACGGCGATGTAGGGGACAGTTGGGAAGCTGGACTTGAGGAGCCTATCGAGGCGTTGGCCAGCGTTGGTGGCGGTGACTTTGAGTTCGCCCAAGGGAGCAATTTGGGGAGCGGTTTTTGGTTTGTGGTTAGACATGGGGATGGAACAGTGATTTGGCTTTTTGCCAGAGTTTTTGCATGAGATGTGGGGGTTGGCTGGCGGGCATCCCCACCGCTTGGCCGTGGGCGAATTGGCTGACGAATTGCCAGAAATGTTCGTGCTCGAGCATCGGGAAGTGGCCGACGTCGTAGAGTTCCAGCAAGTGGGCGTGGGGCAGCGTTTGGGCGAGTTTGCGGCCGCTTTGGATGGTGACGAGGACATCCGCCGTGCCGTGGATGACCAGCGTGGGGGCGGTGATGCGGTGTGCCCACGTATAGCTACTAAAGGCGCCGCCGGCGGTGAAGTGCGCCAGCGACACGCTGGTGGGTGGCAGGTGGGCTTGGCGGGCGGCGAGGAAGGTTTGGTAGGCTTCGGGCTGCGTGTGCAAAAAGCGATTGCCGAAGAGGTGCTTGATGGTGGCCTCGGGCGTGCGGTTGGTTTGTTGGGCGAATTGCCAGAGGGTTTGGCCGGTGCTGGCTTGCATGGCGGCGACGTCGGCGGTGGTATCGGGTTGGCCGCGGCTGGTGCTGACCAAAATGAGGCGTTGGACGCGCGTGGGATTTTGGCGGGTGAATTCTTGTGCCGCATAGCCGCCCATGCTGTGGCCAAGCAGGATGATGGGGCCGCCGATGTTGAGGTGTTTCAGCAAATTGGCCGCGTGGCGGGCGTAGGCGGTGACGCTGAAGGGCATGGGTAACGGCACGCCTGCGGTGCCGGGGGGATTTAGGGTGATAATCCGCCAATTGGGGAGACTTTGGGTAGCTTGGGCAAACAAATAGGCGCCAGAATTGACGCCCGGCAGGCAAACCAGTGTGCCCTGTGGGTTGGGGGGCGTGTGGGCGGTGTGGGTGGTGCCTTTGGTGTGGGGCATGGGGGGGTTATAGCATAGGTTGGGGTTGGGGAGTAGTCGGATACACGGATGAAGGGATGCACGGATTAACGGATGACCGGGTTACCGGATGACAGGATAGTAGGGTTAGGGTTGGGTGCTTCGTGGAGCGTGGGCGATACGGGTGGTGTCCATGGCAAACGCATTTATGATTTTTTTATTTCAAAAACATAATGATATCTCCTGTGCCTGCGGCACAGGAACTTTTCGTGGATACCGGCCTTCGTCGGCATGACCGCTACGCGGTCGCAGGGGGCTTCGCCCCCTGCCCCCCCCACCTAAGTATCAGAGGGTTCTGGGTTGGAATAGGGGGAGTTAAGCCATGTCAGGAACAGCTTTGCCCCCGCCTACATAAAGACCCGCATGAATAACATAACAACCCTGCCCGAGCGCCTTGAGATGTGCGCCACCCGCGCCGGCGGTAAGCGGGCTTTGGCGACTTTGAGCGGGATTAGTGAATCGCAGTTTTATCGGTATTTGGGGGATGCTTCGGGGATTCCGGCAGATAGCCTCACTGCCATTGCCAACGCCACACAAGTCGATTTAGGCTGGCTGGTCAGCGGCCAAGGCACCCCCGAAGGCCCCCTACCCCGCGACCCGCGCCCGCCTTTTCGCCCGCAGCTGCTGGCTGAAATTTCGCAGAAACTGGAAATTGCGGTGCTGGAGTATGAGCAGCGGATTACGCCGCTGCAACGTGGGCATATTTTGACGTTTATTTATGAGGCTTTGCGGCATGAGGAATTCAAACACAACCACATTACCGATATAAACAAAATAAACTTCAATGCGTTACTTGATTACCTAAGTGTTGCCCCCACCGAAGACACCATCCGCATTCACCAGCAAGCGATGCAAGTTTTGGAATATGGCCAGCCATTGGTGACCAGCCAGCACCCTAAGGCGTTTTGGCAACAATGGGTGAACGCGATAACGGCTGGTTATCAGCAATATTATAGCGGGGTGACGGGGCAGACGTACTACCAAAACCTTGGCTTGACGCTAAACCAACCACGTAAGGACAGGCTTAACGCGTTGGCGCAGCGTTGGTATGCCTATAAAGATCAACACCAAGGGCAAATTCAGGTTCTTGACCTTGGCTGCGGGCATGGTGGGGAGTTGGCTTATTTAGTGAAGCATTTTCCGTGGCTAAGTGTGAAGGGGATTGAAAACAGTCGCAGTGCATTGAATTTAATTAAGACGTATGAAAAAGCAGAGAAAATACCAGCTGGATTGGTTTCGCAGGGCACGTTAACCTTGCTGCCCTACCCAAATGCCAGTTTTGATTTTGCTTATTGCCATTTTACGATGCACCAACTGCCTTATATTCCTGAACAGGATGTGGGGATTGTAGAATCGTTTGGGGAAATTGCCCGTGTTTTGAAGCTTGGTGGTGAAGTAAGCGTTACGTCGCCGCTTTTTACGCACACGCGTTATTGCATGTATAACAACAATATAACGAAAGAAAAACTACAGGAAGCAATTAAGCAAGTCACCAATTTAGAAATGATTAGTTGGCAAGAGACTAGTGGAGGGCGAGCCAACCTTGAATTTGATACAATTCCACAAAATAATTTCTCGGCTGTTTTACGAAAAACAAAAAGCGCTGGTTAACCAGCGCTTTTTATGAAGCTATAGATAGCCTTAGTTACCACAGCTAGCAGTTACTTGCATAGCAGGTGATATACGCTTGTAGCTATCAAACTGCATGAAGTAATCGTGAGTTGAGAGCGGAGCTGTTTGCTCTGCCACAAAACCATCGCGCGGGGTTGGCACGTGGTGAACGAAGTGGCCGAAGAGGTAGTCGCAATCGCGGGCGTAGGCGCGGGTATCGGTAATGTGGGTATGCCAGACGAGGTCGACAATCCGTGGTGGGGCGTAGCTCACTTCGCTGTCGCCGCGTTGGGCGATGAGGGTGAGGAATTTACCGTAAAGCTCTTCGGCACGGGCCAAGTCGGCACCTTCAATGCCGTATTCTTCTTCGACACGGGCCATGACGTTGCGCAGGTTGAGCTTGGCCAGGCGTTGTTCAAACGTTTCATCGCTTTGGATGACTTTGAGAGTGTTTGCCATTTGTGAGAGACTTTCCTTGTAGGGTTTGTCGTATACGCAACACATTAGGGCAGGTGTCTTCCAATTACAAGAGGTTGAGCAAATTTTATTTTACGGGTCTCGCAGGAGTGCCAGAGGCGCGATAAAGTAGTTGAAGATATTGATTTTCATGTATTTATTTGCAGTTGTTGGGTAACAGTAACCTTGAGAGGGTGTGGAACAATGCCTTTATTGTTGATTATTTTAGAGCCTACCTTGAGCCAGCCGAGCCGCCAGCTGATTTTGGCGCTGGTGCAACATGGGAGTAACCCATGGTTTATCAGTGCCTTAACCCCCCAAGCCGCGCGGGCGGTAGGTCAATTGGCGCCGCAGATGATTTATAATGCCCATCAGTTTATCCCGATTGCCCGGCTTTTGGCGATTTTTCCGCACCAGCCGGTGTTTTTTGTGCGCGATGGTAAGTTGCTTAGGGTGCCAACCAAGGCTCTTCGCTTGGTTCAAACAGTTGAAGATCGTGTCTTTCACTCGCCTCCTCCCCCTGCCCTGCCGGAGTTTCCGGCGCAGTTGACTCTCCGGCGGCGGGGGTGATGGCGTTGAAGTCGGTCAGTTCGGTGGTGCCGGAGAAATTTTGGGAGAACTCTTGCTCATCGACAATGCCGGTGGGGGTGAGGACTTCGGTGTCTCCATTCAGCGCGTGGCCGCTGAGTGTGGTGGCGCCGCTGAGGGGCTCTTCGGGCCAAAGATCGGCAGTTTGGGCATGAATGGGGGCGGCGGGGCTTAGGGCCAGCCCCCAACCTACCCCAAAACATAATATCCAAAACATCATTTTGCTGCTCACCAAGGCATCTTGATTGCCAGCCGCTGCGCTGGCAAGTAGGGTGCCGCTATGGCGCGTAAAACATCTGCTGCAAAACAGACCACTGCTATGGCGGTGGTGGCCAGTTCTGATGCCCGTTCTGATGAGTTAGCGGGACATCCCCCTGCCCTGTGGCATGGGCGCTTAACGGTTGCGGTGCAGTGGTTGTTGCTGTTTTTTGCCGCCACACTGCCGCTTTATTATGACCTTTCGGTGCCGGAGGTTTCGGGCGACATTCGGTGGATGGCCACCAACTTTTTTGCTGGCTTGGTGATTTTGCTGCTGCTGGCGCGGGCGGCTTTGGCGCCACAGGCGGTGCTGAACTGGCGCTGGCCGCCGATTTTTTGGTTTGCGCTGGGGCTATCTATTTGGGCAGCGGTAAGTTTGGTTGATGCGCTGAACTGGCTGCGCGGGATTATTTTGATTAAGGCGATGTATTCGCAAATGTTACTGATGGTGGCGGTGTATTGTGTGGCGAACCCGCTGTTTATTCGGCGGCTGATGTGGGCGCTGATTTTGCCGATGGGCTTTACCAGCTTTTTGGGGATTGCCCAATTTCATGGCTGGAATGGGGCGAGTTTTACCGAAGCGTTGCAGCACAGTTGGCTGTTCTTTTGGTTGCAGCCGCTGTTTTGGCTGCTGGGGCATGTGCTTTATTTGCCGGCGCAGTTTATTCCTGGTTGGCCCGCAACGGCGAATTTTATTGACCAAATTGCTGGGTATTTCCAGCAAAGCGCCATCCCTGGCAGCACCTTTGCCAACAAAAACCTAGCCGGTAGCTGGACGGCGATGATGCTGCCGATTGCGCTGTATTTGCTCATCACCGCCAAGCGTTGGCCTACCCAAGCTTTTGCCAGCATTTGGTTGGCGCTGGCCGGATTGTTTTTTGTTTATGCCCGCGCGCGGGCAAGCTGGCTGGCGCTGTTTGCCAGCCTGTGCATGATGGCGGTGCTGGTGATTTTGTTGCCCAAAGTGCGGCGGAGCATTACCAGCCACTTTAACCCCGTGCATGTGTTTTGGCTGATTGTACCGCTGCTGGTGGTGGCGCGGTGGGGGGGGGATACCTCGCCGATTAGTGGCGCCCACGCGATTGACCGCACGCCAGCGGAACAGGTGCAGGCGCTGACCAACAGTTCGTGGAATGAAATTGGTGGGCGGCTGGCGTATAATTTAAACAGCATTGCGATTACGCGGGATTATTGGTTCAACGGCGTTGGTTTGGGGAGTTTTTATGTGGTGTATCCGGCCTATTACGCGACATTTGTGGTAACGCCGCAGAACAGTTATAGCGTGCAGGCGCGGCCGCAGCGCACGCACTCCGACTTTACCCAAGCGTTTGACGAAATGGGAATTTTGGGTGGTATCTTTTTTGCTGGTTGGTTGCTGAGTGGGATTGCGATGGCGTTTAGGTTATTGGGGCAACCGGCGGCGCGGATGGCTTCGAGTTTAGCAATTGCTGGCAGCCTGGGTGGCGTGCTGCTGCTGATGGTCTTTGTGGAATATAAAGGCATGCTATCCATCCCCAACCCGTATAATTTGCTTACCCAAGCGGGCTTTGTGTTGGCGATTGCGGCGCTGCTGTGGCGGGCGTGGCGGAACTACCGCCTAACCCAGCACGACAAAACATCGGCGATTGATGATAATCAGCTGATCGGCCTGATGGCCGGCATCAGCGTGCTCACCATCAGCATCAATGCCACGCTGGATTTTCCGATGCAGTTGCCAACTGCCCCTGCCGCCACTGCGCTGCTGCTGGGGGCGATTGCGGCGATTTTTATGCAGTATCAGCCGCAAGGTGCCGTGGTGCTGCCCAAGCGGGTGGAAGGGCTGTTGCAGCGTTTTAGGCTGCCGCGCGTGGGGGTGTTTATGGTGATGGTGATTGTGGCGGGTGCGTGGGTTGCCGCACTGGCCGATGCGGTCGCCTTCCGCACCGGTAACCAGTATTTGAAGTACGCCATGATGCGGATTTATGCAGGCGTTTATGACGAGGAAACCATGGCGATTATGAATAAGGCGATGCAGGCTTATCCCTACGACCCGCGGATTCATGAGCACATGGGCGTGGTTTATGCCAACTATAACGGCGCCCAGCCGCTGCCGCTGGAAGACCGCATTGCCAAGCTAGAATGGGTGGTCAGTGGCGATTATTGGGGCGCCAACCATATTATTAACCTGAGTAGCCAATATTTGGTGCTGGCAGACAGCATGGTGCGCGAAGGCAAAGTGGCTGAGGCGCGCAAGCTGTTGGTGCGGGTGGAGGAGCTGTACGCCCGGTTGCAATTGGCTGCCAACTTTAGCCACTATACCTGGGGTGTGGGTGGGCTGCTGCGGCTGATGCAGGGGAATCCGCAAGAGGCGATTGCTTTATTTAACCGTTCGCTGGCGATTGAACCGGGTTATGAGCCTGCCAAGGCGGGGCTGACTGAAGCGCGTAAATATGTGGGCGATGTGAAGCCGATTGTGGTGCGCAATGGGTTTTTGGGGAATTAACTGCTTTAATAATTTAAAATA
>RFNJ01000121.1 GCA_009927255.1 Pseudomonadota bacterium
GTTGCACAAAAAAGCGCCACATAACATTCTGTTTTACATATGACTTATGATTAATTTTGATTTTTGTGCAAATTGATGTTGACAGGATTTGTTTGTGGTGCAATTATCAATTTAGCAAAAAAAGGAGCAATCCGATGAGCCAAAACAAACAACGTGGTGGTGCCCGCAAAGGTGCTGGGCGCCCCAAGGGGACGGGTAAGTTTGGTGAACCGACAACCCCGGTGCGGGTGCCGGTGAGCATGGTGCGCGAGGTAGCGGAACTGGTGGAACTGCGCGGGCGCGGCCTGCCACTTTATACCAGCCGCGTGCAGGCGGGGATGCCCACCGCCGCCGATGATTCGCTGGAAGGCAAGCTGGATTTGCATAGCCATGTGGTGCGGCATCCTGGCTCGACCTTCTTTGTGCGGGTGCAGGGGGATTCGATGCTGAATGCGGGGATTCATGAAGGCGATATTTTGGTGGTTGACCGTAGCCTGGAGGCGCGGGAGGGTTCAATTGTGATTGCTGTGCTGGATGGCGAACTGACGGTAAAGCGCCTGCGCCGCAAGAACGGCCAAGTGGAACTGGTGCCGGAGAATGACCGCTACCCGGTGATTGTAGTGCATCCCGAGCAGGAATTCCGCATTTGGGGTGTGGTGACGACGGTGGTGCATAGCGTTTAGTTGCCACCCACATTTAATAACTTAACAACAGAAAGATAGAACGATGAATGGAATGTTGGTTGCGGCGTGCTTGGGTGTGATGGTGGGCTGGATGGGGATGGGTTTGGTGCTGGCAGCAGCGGTGGCGTAGGCTATTATTCTAAGGCTGCTTAGGTGGCGTAGGGAAGTTGGCGACGATGGCGAGGTGGTCGGTGCCCGGCACATGCACGCGCTGGATGTTTTGGGTGGGCCAGTGGGGGCTGGAGAGCACGAGGTCTATGGGTGCAAGCGGCATAAAGCTAGGAAAGGTTGGCAACCATGGGCCGCGGAAGGTGAGGTTTTGGCGCAGGGGGTGGAGGGCGTTATCCCATGGCGTGGTGTTTAAATCTCCCACCGCAACAACTGGTGCGGGGAACGTTGGGCTGGTCAGCGCGGCAAGCTCAACATTGCGCTTAGCAAAAGCATTGGGCGTATAAGGCGACTGGGGATGCAGCTGGATAAATGTAAACGGTGTTTGCGGGTGCTGCACAGTAAAAGCCATCGCACGCGGCGACCATTGATGTGCTACCTTGAGTGGCCAACGGCTGAGAGTAAGCATCGGTAAATTTCGACCAGTACTTGGGGCACTGGTTTGAAAGTGATAAGGATAACCCGACTGTTCAATCATAAGTTCACCAAGTTTTTCTGGCACTTCAACCAAGCTCACCACATCAGCTCCCGACTGCTGCACAAAAGCTAACTTCTCAGCAAAAGCAAAATTGCTATAAAACAGCACATTTAGGTGGGCAACCCGCACCCCCTCCCCCAACTGGCGCGCCGTTGGTTGGGTAGGTACCAACATGCACGCCACTAACAAAACAATAACCACCACCACCGCAGCAGCTGTAAAAGACCACCCAATCAGCGGCAACCAAGCAAACCCCCGCCACCACAGCAACAACGCCACCCCAACCACCAGCAAAGCCCCACTAAGGGTTGCATAAGCTAGGCTCTGAAACCCCATCACCAGCCACGCCAAAAAATGATTCACCATAATTCTCAGTCCTTTTTAGCTGCATAGCACTGGTGGGCGAGGATGGGTTCGAACCAACGACCAAGGCATTATGAGTGCCCTGCTCTAACCACTGAGCTACTCGCCCACCAACCAACGTGTTAGCAGATTGCCACAGCAGCGGCAAGGCACGCGCATCACAACTAACCTACATTAACTCAATCTAAACCGTTAAAGCCTGCCCATTCAAGCCGCTGCGATAACCTTCCATATAATCCGCATCGCTACTGGCAGGCGGCAGGTTCTGGCGTCCATCGGTATGGCCTTTTCTAAAGCGCTCTTTTGCAGCCATAATTTGCGCCGGCGTTAACACCACAACTTGCCCACCGTTAAAACCTTCAGCACCAATCCGCGTACCATTGCTCGCCATGGTCACAATTTGCTGGGCATACGCACTTTCCGTAGCACCAATCCGAATCGGCGTGCCATTACCCTCTGCCACATAAGCCCCCTCCCCGCCTCTCAAGCCGCCATTGGCACCAATATAAATTGTCCCATTGCTGTTGCTACCGCTAAAGAAAGACCCAAAACGAAACCCCTCCCCCGCCAAGCTCCCGTTACTCCGCACCGGTGCCACATAAAGCGTGCCAGCCGTATTATCTGCACCCAAGCTTTTTGCAAAACCATCTGCATTTCTACTCGTCACAACAGTAGGTGCAGCCGCAGTAGTTGTCGTAGCAACCGTCCCTACCTTGTTATAATCAATCAATCCATTATTAGCTGAACTCGCTGCTGGCGTACTATTCGTAGCTACAACAGTTGTTTTAGAAGCATTCTGCAAATTACTAAGCTGCGCTTGCAGTGCTGCTAACTGCTGCTCATAGCTCGCACGTTCAGCGCTTGAAATGGAGTTACCCCCCCCACCACCACCGCTGCCACCACCACCGCCCTTCATTTTGCCCATGAGTTCTTTCATCATGCCCATAATCTGCTCCATCCCCATGCCTTTCAGCATTTCCCACGGAATCGGCGGTCCACCCGTCGCCCCCGCACCACCACCACCGCCACCGCCTGCTTGGGCTAGCGGGGATGCGACTGGCGCAACCGCTAAAGCCGCCGCAGCTGCCAAAATGGCAATACTACTCGAAAACAGGCGAACATAAGCCTTCATACTTAAATTATGGGGTATTGCACTAACCAAAAACAAGGGCTGCCTGACAGGCAGCCCCAAGTACTCCGCCCAACTAACTGTTATTTACCACCGGCCGCCCGGCAGCCCGTTTGCCCCTGCTCATAACCACGCAGATATTCGGGGTTTTTCATAAAAACGCTGGATTGGCCAACCCCGCAGTTACCATCCAACACTGCTTGGGCACCATCGGCATAGCCAATATCATAAACACCGCCGGTTGTCGGAATGGTAATCGTCGTTGTAGCAGGCTGGCGGGTTTCATCAATCACGCCGCCACTTTTAGCACACTTGGCTTGGCCATCGTCATAGCCGCGCAGGTAGTTTTGGTCATCTTTCAAAGCCAAGTTGCGTGGCGCACCACACACGCCCAAAATATTGCGCATCCCTTGGGCCAGGCCAGCGTCATAAACTTTTTGCGGTGATTTATCGTAGGTATTTTGGCAAATTTGCAAGCCTTCTGCATACCCCTCCGCATAAGCAGCGTTGCCAGTATAACGTGCATCCTTGCGTGTGCCGCACTGGTTGCCGGTGTAATCTTGACCATCCAATTTGCCCGCTTGGCGCAATGTCGCATCCGAAATTGCGGGTACTGCTGCCGTAACTGGGGCTGGGCAACAAATCGTGCTGCCATTGTTCCCATAAACACAGTTCGCACTCGTTGCCGCACTGCTGGCCTGATAGCCTAACTGGCAAACATTCGCCGTTACCCCAAAGGATGTTGGGCAGCAAATCGTCCGCGCATCTTGACCATAAATACAGTTCGTCCCCGTTGCCGCTGGCACAGCCTGATATCCCGATTGGCAAATATTCGCGCTACCGCCTGCCTGATTCCCCCCCGAGCCACTACCAGAACCACCCCCCTTACCCCCTAACCCTTGCGATAAACCTTGGAGCAGTGGCGCAAGCTGGTTCATGTTCATTTGGCCCATACCACCGCCTCCCCCCATGCCACCACCACCCTCAATCGGCCCCCTCGTGCCTAAATCACGCGGCGGCAGTTTCGGTTTAATTTCAGTTTTATCTCCCTTCAAAAACTCCCAGCACATTGGTCGTGTATTACTGCCCCTTGCTAAAGGTGGCAATTCATTTAACTCTGCCTCTGTAATGCACGCTTCCGAAGAGTAGCCAGTCTGGGCTGATGTTCCTCGCGGCTCTGCCAAAATATCAACCGGCATTACCCCAAATGCCAAAAACACCGCAAAAATTACCCGGTACATCCTAAATTTCTCCCATAAATTGGTCATACAGCATGCCATTCATACCTTAACTATAGGCATAAAAAGCTATTTTTACAATCCAATAGTCTCTTTTTGGCAGTTTTGCTGGGCATGTATGCTTTTTATGCATAAGCTGTATACTTTGGGCTTGACTTGATAAAAACCCCATGGCAAGTTGCGCCCCAACGTGAATAAAAACAACAAGCACAGAGGGTAAACAAAATGGGTAGAATGCTAATGACTGACCAACACCACAACCTAGACACCATGGTGCGCGACAGCCTGCGCGAGAAAATCATCTCCGGCGAACTGGATGGCGGGTTTCACCTGTCTGAATTGAAAATTTCCAAGGAATACAACGTTTCTCGCACCCCGGTGCGCGAGGCCCTTTGCGCCCTGGCTGCCGATGGCTTGGTGGAAATGGTGCCCCACCGCGGTGCCTTTGTGACCCACGTGCCTGCCAGCACCAAAGTTGACCAGTTGCAAGCCTACAGCCTGTTTATTGGCTTGGCTGCCAAGTTGGCCGCTGAAAAAGCCAGCATTGAAGCCCTGATGGACATTGAAAGCGCCTTTGCCTTTGCCCAAAACGACAGCATGGCCAGCGCCGATTACTTGGCCAAGCTGGAAGCTGCCATGAAAATGATGGAACGCGCCGCCGGCAGCAGCACCATCAGCGAAGCCATCAGCATGGTTCAGCGCCGCACCAACATGCGCGAACTGTGGGCCACCGCGATGGGCCAAAAGAAGGAAATGAACAACCAACTGGGCCTGTTGCTGGGTGCGCTGAAGCGCAAAAAAGGCGACGCTGCCGAAAAAACCATGCGCACGCTGGCGATGTTGGCCATCAACAGCTGGATGGCCGCCCGCAAAGTGCAAGTGAGCGCCGAAGCACCGGTTGAAATGCCGACCTATAGCCGCACCCGCGCGGTACAAAAGCAAATCGGCGCCCTCTAAGCCTGTTTTGTTAGGCGCCTTTTTGTGAACGCCAAACAACCACCCCCGCTTGGCGGGGGTTGGTTTTGCGCCTACTCTCAGCCCATCAGTTCGCAAAAATATAAAGGATAAACCCATGCGCCACCTCCTCATTCTCTTCGCTCTCTTGCTCGGCAGCATGGCCCACGCCCAAAGCGCCGCCATCGGCGTAGCCCCCACCCGCGTGGTCATCGCCCCCAACCAAAACACCTCCGAAATTGCGGTCATCAACAACAGCGACAGGCTGATGCGCTACAAAATTGAAATGGCCGACCAAATGATGACCACCAGCGGCACCCTCCAAACCATCTCCCAAACTATCTCCGATACCGCCACCTTCCCCTATTCCGCCAAAAACATGGTCAAGTTTCTCCCCCGTACCGTCAACATGCCTGCCGGCAAACGCCAAACTGTCCGCCTGCTGGTCACGCGTCCGCAGGGCCTCCCCGCTGGCGACTATCACACCCACCTCATCCTCACCGAAATTGTCGACCCCGTCTCTGCCACCGAAGTCTCTATCACCACTCCCCTCAAAGAAAACGCCGCCAACTTCCAAGTCGGCATGTCCTATTCCATGGGCATCCCGCTGGTGGTGCAGCAAGGCACCATCAGCAGCAGTATCAGCATCGTCAGCGCCAGCAAAACGGTCAATGCGCAGGATAAATCCCCCGAACTCACCGTCACTCTCCAACGCAGCGGCAATGCCGAAGCCTCAGGCCAACTCACCACCACCATTAATGCCGCAGGCAAAAGCATCCCCGCCACCCAAAACCGCATCATCCGCATCTACCGCGAAGCCGACCAAGTCACCATCCACCTCCCCATCCTCGAAGAAGCTGTAAAAGCCGCCACCACCCAACCCATCACCCTCAAACTCGAATCCACCGCCCGCAAACAAACCCTCCAAACCCTCCAAATCCCCTAACTTCCCTGAACCCTAAACCCTGCACCCCCCCTGATTTCTGATCTCTGACGTCAGATTTCAGTATCCCATCTCCCGCCAAAGCTCCTCCCGCTCCAGCCACCGCGCCTCCACCCGCACATTCAGCTCCAGCCGCACGCCTGCACCCACAATCCCCTGCATTTCCTTGCGCGCGCGCATGCCAATTTGCTTAATCATCTGCCCCCCCGCCCCCAGCACCATCGGCTTATGCTGTTCTTTGCTCACCAGCACCTCTTGGCGCACCAGCCACGGCGCATCGTCGTTTTGCTCAATCAACACCGTCACCACCCCCACACTGTAAGGCAATTCCTGTTCCAAAAGCTGCATCGCCTGTTCGCGGGTCAGCTCCGCCAACCGCAGCGGCAGCGGCATATCGGTGGCCTGCCCGGCGGGGAACAGCCACGGCCCCGCCACCGCCAAACGCTTCAGTTCCCCCACCAGCGCCTTCACGCCATCCCCCTTGGGCGCAAACAACGGCACCACCGCCGCCACCCCCAGCTCTTTCTGCCAAGTAGCAATCTCCGCCAAAAACGGCAACAACGCCTTCTTATCCTTCACGCGGTCAATCTTGCTGAGTCCCACCACCACCGTACGCGCCCCCTGCGCCTTCAGCTCCTCCACCCGTGTGCGCAACTGCTCACCCGCGCGGCTATCCACCACCTTCCCCACACCCTTCTCACGCCCGCGCACCACAGGAAACTCCCACACCAACAACGCCACATCCGCCTCCGCCAGCGCGCCCCGCGCCTGCTGCACCAACCGCCGCTCAAAAACCTTGCTACTGGTGTTCAGCCCCGGCGTATCCATCAGCACAATCTGCACCTCACCCTCGGTCACCACCCCACGCACCACCACCCTTGTCGTATTGGGCTTGCTGCTCACAATCCCCACTTTCTCGCCCACCATCGCGTTCAAAAGCGTGCTCTTGCCCGCATTCGGCTCGCCCACCACCGCTACCAAAACCGCCTTCATCGCTGCCATCTGCACCATCTCTAAACCTTCTCGTTCTTAGTCATTTTGCCCACTAACTTCGCCAACAGCGCATCCGCCGCCGCCGCACTCGCCAGCTGCTTGCTGCCACCTTGGCCGCTCGCTTCACCCAGCGCACACTTCACCATCACCGTAAACACCTTGGCATGGTCAGGCCCACTTGCCTCCACCACTTTATAATCCGCCAGCGCCAACTTCTGCCCCTGCAAAAGTTCCTGCAACAAACTCCGCCCATCCTTGCTATCCGCCACAGTCAACACGTCTTGCCAAGCCGGAATCACCACTGCCCGCACCGCCGCCAAACCACTCTCCAGCCACACCGCCCCCAGCACCGCCTCAACCCCGTCTGCCAGCACCGATTCCTTCACCGCCTCCCCCGGCCCCACCCGCATCACCGCGCCAATGCCCCACTTTTTGCCCACCTCCACCAGCGCACTCTGCCGCACCGCCGCCGTCAGCCGCCGCGTCAACTCGCCTTCATCCGCCTCGCTAAAATTCTGCAATAACCACTCCGCCACCACCAAGCCCAGCACACGGTCACCCAAAAACTCCAGGCGCTCATAGCTTTCGGCGGCAAAACTGCTGTGCGTCAGCGCCCGCAGCAACTGCGCCTCATCGGCAAAAACATACCCCACCCGCTGCTGAAATTCAGCCAATCCACCGCCAACGCTCCCCTTCGGCGCCATCCTAGGCTGGTTCCCCGCCACGCGCACGGTTCAATCGCACACCACCATCACCGCCCATTTTTGGCATCTCTTCCACCGCTGTCTTTTCTGCCCGCAACCACGTGCCAATCCGCTCAAACCGCGGCACCCAATCCGCTTGCCAGCTCCACACCACAAATTCCGCCCGCCCCATAATATCATGCTTGGGCACCAAGCCCCAGTTCGGCCAATCCCAATATCTGCTGTCACGGCTGTTGTCCCGATTATCCCCCATCACCACAAACATCCCCTCGGGCACCACGGTCTCCGCCACGGTGGGGCCGGGCGCCTCAGGGTCACGCAAAATCGGATGCACCACGCCGCCCAAATTCTCCTCGCGCAAGTCCACCGCCTTCTCCTCACCGGTGGCGGTCACCGCCACATAATCACCCTTGTGCACACTCTCAATCGGCACACCATTAATCGTCAAGGTTTGGTTGGCAAAGGCAATGCGGTCACCCGGCAGCCCCACCAAGCGCTTAATAAACAGCGTGTCACCAAAGCCAAAAAAGCTGCCCGGCAAACCACTGCCGCTGCGCCGAAACACCACAATATCCCCGCGCTCCGGCTGCCGTTCCCAAAAAAAGTAATTGGTCAGCGGCAAACGATTGCCATAGGCAAACTTGCTCACCACCAAGTAGTCACCAATCAAAAGGGTGGGCATCATGCTACTGCTAGGGATGCGAAACGGCTCAAAAATAAACCCCCGAATGCAAAAGAAGGCAATAAACCCGGCAATAATTAAGGTCTTCACAAACCCCCAAGCCTCCCGCATCACCCACGCTAAACTCACTGCCAAACCCTTCATCATTAAAAAAATACCAACCCACCATGCCCCAGTCACCTCTAAAACACAACCCACCCCAAGCGTTACATTCCCGTTCACAAAGTGCCTATCCAAA
>RFNJ01000052.1 GCA_009927255.1 Pseudomonadota bacterium
GCAACTACCAACTATCAACGTCTTCTTATCACCCCAACATCCTATCATCCTAACACCCTTTTGTGCTATAACCTCCCCATGCTCATCGGCCACTACACCGCCCAAGCCACCCTCGCCCAACTGCTCACCAGCGGCCAATTCCCGCACGCCATGCTGCTGCACGGCCCACAAGGCATCGGCAAACGCACCCTCGCCCAAATGCTGGCCCACCGCCTCATCTGCGGCCCCGCCATAATTGAAAATGCCTTGTTTGCAGAACCCACCTCCCCCAACCCACTCGAAGCCAACCAAAACACCCCCCAATGGCACCAATTGCAAGCCGCCAGCTGCCCCGATTTTCATGTGCTGGAACCCGAAGACGACAAAAAAACCATCAGCATCAAGCAAGTCAAAACGCTGCTGGAAACCCTCGCCCGCAGCGCCGATACCGCCCGCACCGTCATTATCGATAGCCTCGATGCCCTCACGCCCGAAGCCGCCAACACCCTGCTGAAAACGCTCGAAGAACCGCGCCCCGGCATCTATTTCCTGCTGCTCGCCCACCAGCTCAGCAGCACCCTGCCCACCATCCGCTCGCGTTGCCGCCTGCTGCGCTTGTCGCCGCTTACACGTGCCGAAACCGAGCAAGTTCTCACCCACCAAAACGCCCCCGCCGCGCAAATCGCCGCGATGGCCCTCGCTGCCCAAGGCGCCCCCGGCCAAGTGCTCGGGCAGGGGGGAAAAGAAAAAACCGAACTTGCCAACCAACTCGCGCAAAACACTACGCCCAGTTTCAAGTCCGCCCAACTCATCCCGTTGCTGCAAGCTAAGCTCGCCAGCCACCCACGCCCCACACTGGCGCACATCCAGCTCTACCAAACCCTCACCAGCCTCCAGCAACGCCAGCAAACGCTCAACCTCCCACTCCAAATGGTCAACGAAGCCGCCTGGAATTTAGCCCACCCTCACTTAAATCCTCAACATCCTTAAAACCCTTAACATCCTCATATCCTCCGATGATCGACTCCCACTGCCACCTCCTCCACGAAAAATACGGCCCCGAAGCCGCGCAAACCCGCCTGCAAAACGCCAAAATGGCCGGCGTCACCCATTGCATCACCATCGCCTGCGAAAGGCACGAATGGCAGCCCGCATTGGCCTTCGCCGCCCAAACCCCCAACGTCGGCGTCGCGCTGGGCATCCACCCGCATCATGCAGGAGAAGGTGGCCAAGTTACCCAAACCGAACTACTCGAACATCTGCAAAACCCCCATGTTGTCGCAGTGGGCGAAACGGGGCTGGATTACTTCTACACCCACGCACCAAAGGCCGAGCAAATCCAAAGCTTCCACACCCACCTCCACGCCGCCAAGCAAGCCAATCTGCCGGTGGTCGTCCACACGCGGGATGCCGAAGCCGACACCCTCGCCATTTTAAAAGAACATCGCGGCACGCCCTTCGTCCTCCATTGCTTCACCGGCACGCTAGCCATGGCCGAACAAGCGATTGAACTCGGCGGCACCATCTCCTTCAGCGGCATCCTCACCTTCAAAAAATCTCAAGAACTTCGTCTCATTGCCAGCCATCTCCCGCGCGATAAAATCCTCATCGAAACCGACGCGCCCTATTTAGCGCCCGAACCCCACCGCAGCCAACAAAACCAACCCGCGCTGCTGCCCCACACGCTGGCCACGCTGGCCCAAGTGTGGCAAATCCCACCCGCCCAAGCCGCCCAAATCACCGTGGCCAACACCCGCCGCTTGTTCACTCGCCTGCCCAGCGCGTAAAATCCCAGCCCATGAGCACCAAAAAAGAAGGCTTTTTCAAGTCCATCACCGGCGCACTCGATGAAGTGATCAACGAAGTCAAGGCCGATATCAAGGCGATGACGCCACCCGACAAACAAAAAGGCCCGCAACTCTCGCGTGAACAACAGCAAAAAGCCGCCCAAATCCAAGCCGTCTTAAGCCAAAACAGCAGCGGTCTGGCTGAAACGGTGATGGACGAAGCCCCCGAAATCCCCACCGAACCCGAAGCCGCCAAACCTGATACCGAACTCGATACCGAAGCGCTGAACAAAGCCGAAAACCAGCCCGAAAAATCAAACAAACCCGCGCCCCTGCCCACCGGCAATTTGTGGCTCGCCCTGCAAGAAGAATCGCTGGCCAACCGCATCCGCGCCGACGCCTGCTACCACGCCCTCACCCCCGCCGATATCCGCAACTACCGCAAAGCCCTGCAAAACGAAAAAGCCAGCCCGCTCACACTGGGCATCGTCGCCGTCAATCTGCCCGCGCTCACCGATGAAGACCTTGAAACCAAGGCCGACCCCGACATCATCGTCCAAGCACTCTACGAAGCACTCGATGAAACCCGCCTGTTCGCCGCCATCGGCGCCGGCCCGCGCCAGCTGTGGAGCAACCCCCAAGCCCTCGATGACTTCCTCACCCAAACACTCAACGACCATCCCAAAATCATCGCCATCGGCCCCATAGGGCTGGATGAACCCTTTGCCCCTTACACCTTGCCCCAGCAGCAAGAACAACTCGCCTTGCAGCTGGAAATCGCCGCCGACTTCCAACTCCCCGTATTCCTCACTAACCGCAAAAGCCACACCGCCATGGCCGATACCCTCAACGCCACCAAAACCAAACTCGGCAAATTGCCCCCGCTGGTTCATTTCGACGCCATCCAAAGCAAAGAAGACTACGACCTCGCCCGCACCTTCGGCATGTATCTCACCATCCGGCCCGAACTTACGGCGCCCGACTTCCCCCACAGTGGCGCCTACAAATCCGCCCCCCTCAAAAAGCTGTTGCTGGCCTCCGGCAGCGCACTGGTCGCCCCCCACGGTCACAGTGGGCACTTCAACCAACCCAAATTCCTGCAAAACAGCCTCGCCGCCACCGCCAAAATGCTTAGCATGAAGGAACTCTCCCTCGCCGCCACCACCAACGCCAACCTCACCACCCTCTTCCCCCAAATCACCTCAGCCTAGTTTGGCAAATTTAAAGTATAGCCAATTGCATAATGCACAAAGGGGTTAAGGGGCGAAGCCCCTTACGGGCGCACGGGCCGTCATCCCAGCGAAAGCTGGGATCCAGCTTTTTCTAAAATCAACAGTTACACCATCAAC
>RFNJ01000152.1 GCA_009927255.1 Pseudomonadota bacterium
GTGGTGGCTTCGGGCGTCGCCTTGGCTTCCGGCCCAAGAAATGAGGTTGGCCGCTTCACCATCGGCACCCGCGGCCTCAACATCTTGGCCTCCAACCAAGTGGTGGCCTTCGCGGTGCCCGACCCCAAAGTCCGTGGCATCACCTGCCATGTGCAAACGGTGGAAGCCAAAGGCCTAACTCTCTCGGCCGACCCCACCTACGCCAGCATCGCCTGCCGTCAAACCGGCAAGCTTTTCGCCGAAGATGTCGCCAAAGTGTCCCAAAAGCCCGACGGCGAAGACATCTTCAGCCAAAGCACTTGGGGCCTTGGCGGACGTGGCTCGGGCGGCCTACTCAACACGTTGTTTCAGGCACTGAACGTCAAGCGCATCTGGGATGGTGACAACCAAACGTATATCTACGTCACCTACACCACTCAGCTGTTCAACGGCGTGCCGCGCACCAATATCAGCACGGTCCCCACCTACGGGCAGTTCTAATCCACAACGCCTACGTCACAGGCGCTTGCTGCTAAAGCAAGCGCCTGTTGGCGTTGCGGGCTACTTATGCTATAAACTGCCCCCATGAATACCCGCCCCAAGCCCACCCGCAGCCGCAAAGCGCCGCTTAGCCGGGTGGAACAAACTCAGGCCGAACTGCTGGCCACCCCCAGCCGCAAACCGGCCAAAACCCAAACGTTCAGCCCCTACCCCGACCTCTCGATTGCTATTAGTATGCTCGAACGCCGCCAACAAACTGCGCCAGAAGACCGCAAAGCCTTGGTCAGCAAGTGGCTTGAGACACTCAGCAAAACCCACACCGAAATGCAAAAGCTGCACCAGCTCGAAACCTTGGCCAATCGCTTCACTGGCAAAAAATCCTAATTTTATCAAAATTTTATAACAGAAAGACCCCCTCACCATGGCCAAATTAAATACCAAACCCGCTCAAAAAACCACCCAAACCACTCTCAATATCACCACTTTAACGCCCGAACTCACCAAGCTGGCCGAATGGCTCAAATCCGCGCCGGTTAACGAAGTCGAGGTCGAATCCGCCGGCACTCGCCTGCGCCTCTCCAAGGCAGGCAGCATGGTGATGGCCCAGCCCACCGCCAGCGCCGCACCTGCCGCCGCTCCCAGCGCCGCTGCGGCCCCCGCCAATCATGCAAACGCCTTTAAATCCCCCATGGTTGGCACCTTCTACAGCGCCAGCACGCCCGAAGCTCCGCCCTTTATTAAAGTCGGCGACAGCGTGCAAACCGGCCAAACCTTGGGCATTATCGAAGCGATGAAAACCATGAACCAAATCACCGCCACCAGCAGCGGCATCGTCACCAAAATCATGGTCGAAAACGCCCAACCCGTTGAATTTGGACAACCTTTGTTCATCATTGAGTAACCTCATGTTCAAAAAAATCCTCATCGCCAACCGTGGCGAAGTCGCCGTCCGCATCCACCGCACCTGCCGCGAAATGGGCATCGCCACGGTGGCAGTGCACTCTGAAGCCGACACCTCCGCCCTGCACGTCAAACTGGCCACCGAAAGCGTCTGCATCGGCGCCGCCGCCAGCAAAAGCAGCTACCTCAACATCCCAGCGCTGTTAAGTGCTGCGGAACTTACCGATGCCGAAGCCATCCACCCCGGCTACGGCTTTTTGGCAGAGAACGCCAAATTCGCCGAAATCACCCAAAAACTCGGCTTCACCTTCATCGGCCCCAAGCCCGAACACATCGCTCTCATGGGCGATAAAATCGAAGCAATTGCCTACGCCAAACAGTGCGGATTGCCCACCATCCCCGGCTCAGGCCGCGCCATCAGCAGCGTAGAAGAAGCGCTGGCCGAAGCCGAAACCATCGGCTATCCCATCATCACCAAAGCCGCAGCTGGCGGCGGCGGCAAGGGCATGAAGGTGGCGCACAGCGCCCAAGCCCTGCGCACCGCGCTGCACGTGGCGCAAACTGAGGCCAAAGCTAATTTTGGCGATGACCGCGTTTATTTGGAAAAATTCCTTGAAACCCCCCGCCACATCGAAGTCCAAGTGCTGTGCGACAGCCACGGGAATGTGAGCATTTTAGGCGAACGCGATTGCTCACTCCAACGCCGCCACCAAAAAATTATTGAAGAAACCCCTTCGCCCGCACTTACCGATTCCCAGCGCGAAACACTCTTCCAAACCGTCACCGCCGCCTGCCAAAAAATGGGTTATTTGGGTGCCGGAACCTTTGAATTTCTCTACGAAAAAGGCCAGTTTTATTTTATCGAAATGAACACCCGCTTGCAGGTGGAACACCCCGTCACCGAAATGGTCACCGGCATTGATATTGTGTCGGAACAAATCCGCATCGCCGCTGGCGAAAAACTCCGCTACCTCCACAATTTCATCCACCCGCGCGGCCACAGTATTGAATGCCGAATCAACGCCGAAGACCCCGAAACCTTCATCCCCAGCCCCGGCAAAGTGACAGAATACTTCGCCCCCGGCGGCCCCGGCGTGCGGGTGGATAGCGCCCTCTACCCCGGCTACAGCGTGCCCCCCTACTACGACAGCACCGTCGCCAAACTGATTGTGTGGGGCCAAACGCGCGAAGAAGCCGTCATGCGCCTACGCCGCGCGCTGGAAGAATTCGTGGTCAGCGGAATTAAAACCAACATTCCGCTGCACCGCAAACTCGCCGCCACCAACGCCTTCCACCAAGGCCACTACACCATCCACAGCCTGGAAAAATACCTCAAAGAAGGCCACCTCTAACCCCTCAGCAATCATTTGCTGAAAATAACAATCAAGGCTAAACTAACGGTCATGAAAGTCCTCTACAGCCCTGAAGCCATCGCCGCACGCGTAAAAGATCTTGCGGCAACTTTAAATAAATCATTTGCCGATACCAAGCTAATTCACACCGTCGTAACCATGAACGGCGCAGCCGTTTTTGCCGCCGATTTATGCCGCCAACTCAGCGTGCCGCAGGTGCTGCATTATACCGGCGGCAGCTATTTTAAAGGCAATATCAAGCAAGAAATTGCCATGAACCCCGAGACGTTGCCCACCAATTTCCACTTGGCACCCGTGCTGGTGATTGAAGATATTCTCGACAGCGGCAACGGCATTCGGCAGTTGCGACAAATCCTTGGAACACGAGGCGCTGGGCCAATAACGGTGGTCAGCCTGTTCAAGCGCATCGGCAGCCCCGCATTGGCCGACCACACCGCCTTTAGCTTACCAAAGGAGCTATTTGTTGTTGGCTATGGTTTAGATATGGATGGCCGCTACCGCGAATTGCCCGGTATTTATAGTTTGGAAAATACGCTGATAACCGCCACGATGGGGACTTGCTAGGTGTTTTTTAAAAATAAAACGTGAGTATAGCTTTTTTATTTTGAAAAGCTTGGAAAGTTGCTGTGTGGTTGATGCGTGGATTTTTAAG
>RFNJ01000159.1 GCA_009927255.1 Pseudomonadota bacterium
CGTTTTAAATTATTATAGGCTTCATCGCCCTCGGCTTTATCAAAATCTTCTGCCGAATTTTTATTTGCTAACAGTGCCTATCATTACATGGTAGTGCGTACAAAAAAATCGAATACCAATCCTTAACTCGCTGTAACCCAAAGCGCACAATCGACCAGAGCGCTATTGAGACACTAACCCCTCCAAAAAAGCCTTATCCTGTGCACTCTGGGTTGCAGGCCGTTCTGTAAACTTTTGATAATCCAAAATATTCTGGCTTGCCAAATACCGATAAACATCCTCAGTTACGGCGTCCGAAAGCTGCACAAACATACTATCCCGCGCCAGTTCGGGCAGAGAGTTCAACCGCAACGGGTGCGCATCCGGGCTATGTACAGCAAACCACAGGTTAAGCCCAATAATTGCCACTGCTAGCTTCACCATAGAAAGCGCTCCGGCCCAAAAGCGGCTGCGCAAACCAATGTCGTGCTGTCCGCCAATCACCAACGGCGCCACAATCTTCATCCCGCCCCACATAAAAGCATAGACAGCAGCGAGGAAAAACGCCCCAATAACAGCCATCTTCGCTACTTCTTGCTGGGTGGTAGGCATCACGGTGTCACGCCAGAACAAATATCCTGCTGTAACCGCTACCATAAACAGCACCGTGTGCAACATTTCACGGCTCAAACCCCTAAAACAGGCCGAAATAATAGCTGAAAAAATACCAAGTACAATCAACAAATCCAGTAAGTTTGGTTGGTTCATCGGCCTATTTCTCTCTACTTTTGCCTCTCAAAATTAAAGCGCGCCGCCTAAAATATATTTTAGGTCATCATCCTGAAATTTAATCCCCAAGCCAAAGCTAGGTGAACCATACTCCGAACTCAATAAGTTATCATAACCAACTGAACCATAAACATTATTTCCCATAATATCGTAACGTGCTTTCAAGTCAACTTTAGCATTCTTCGTCCCTGGTGTTTGGCTACCACCAAGGTCATAAATATCCGCACTATATTTCACATCGCTGTCAAAATACGGCAGTTTTCCATAGGTATCAAAGCCAACGCCACCGCTGTTGTTCTTCAACCCAACGCGCACTGCCAAATCTTGTCCCATGGCAACATCCTGAAAAACCTCACCAAATTGAGCAGTAAATTTAGTCTTGCCACCAAAATCACGCCCAGCAAAAGCCGGATATTTCCCATTCATATCACGGCTAGCGCTAGCAAATCCGTCACTCTCAGCACCTAAAACATAAAACCGTGTCGGCCGTGGCTGCAAAGTTAAGCTAAAGTTACCCTTACCCACACCACTTTCGTTGGTTAAAGTACTGCCTTCCAAAGCAATTTCGGTGCGGAACTGCTGCACCCGCTCACTCACCTCACCAAAAGAATCCAGGGCATTATTCAGCTTATCCGCCGTTTGTGGATCATTCACCAACTTACCCAGCGTGCCTTCACCCTGGTTAATTTTCGCCATCACTTCCCTAAATTCCTTAGCCGCCGCACCCAAATCACCAAGCGAACCCAACGCCCCACCTGCGCCACCGCCGCTACCAGTGCCCATCAGCAATTCCCCCAACGGCCCTTTACCACTGGCCAACTGGTCAGAAATCTTGGCAAAATTATTCGCTGCCCGGCCAATATCCGCCAATGTGGTGCTGGAATTATTACCCAACCCCTCACTAAACGTCGCCAAACCATCAATAATATGCTGCAGTTTTTCGGCATTTTCCGGGCTACCCAGCACCTGCCGCAAAGTGGTAGTCATGCTCGAAAGATCATCCGCCACCTTGGCAAAATTATTGCCAATCGCTTGCGTATCTGCTGTGCCGCTGGAAGGAATCACCGTGCTCTCCGCCGCCAACAATCCACCTTCACCTTGCACGCCAGCAGGCCCTGGCACCAGCGCTACAAAGCGCTCACCAATCAAACCACTGGTGGTTACTTGCGCCGTCACATCCGCTGGCAAAGCCACGTCTGTGCGCACATTAAAGCGCAGCACCGCGCTGCCGTTGGGTTGCAATTCAATTCCGGTCACTTCGCCAATATCCACCCCCGCCATTTTCACCACACTGCCCACCTTAATGCCCTCAACATCGCTAAACAGGCTGCTCAGCGGGCGCATTTGCGTGGTTGCGTGCCCTAGGCCAAAACTACCACTTTGCACACTCAGCCAGCCCAGCACCGCCAATGCCACCACTACCAGCAGGCCAACTTTGGTTTCGTTACCCATGTCGTTCACTTCCTTGTTCTTCGCCTTTTATCCCACACCAAACTGTCGCTGTCACGCCCATGTTACACCATCACCTTAATCGGCCCATCGGCGCGGCCCTCAACAAACTGCCGAACATAAGGGTTTTCGCTATTTTTAAAATCTTTTACCCCACCTTCAGCAATAAACGCCCCCTGATACAAAAATGCCATCCTATCCGCCACCCGGAAGGCACTGTGCATATCATGGGTAATCACCACGCTGGTGCATTTCAGCTCTTTTTGCAGCTTAATAATCAATTCGTTAATCACGTCGGCGGTGATGGGGTCTAGCCCCGTGGTCGGCTCATCATAAAAGATAATCTCAGGGTTATGGCAAATCGCCCGCGCCAGCGCCACCCGCTTGCGCATCCCGCCCGAAAGCTCGGCCGGATTTAACTCCGCCACCTCGGCCCGTAGCCCCACCATGGCCAGTTTCTCAAGCGCAATTTTCTTGGCTTCCCGTGCATTCATCCGCCGCTGCAGCAACACAAAAGCCACATTCTCCCACACCGTCATGCTGTCAAATAATGCCCCGCTTTGAAAAAGCATGCCAAACAGCTTCATTTGCTCGGTGCGCGCCGCTTCACTCAAAGTGGTCACATCCTTGCCATTTACCCAAATGCTCCCCGCATCCACCGGCACCAGTCCCAACACACAGCGCAACAGCACGCTTTTACCGGTGCCGCTGCCGCCCAAAATCACCTGCGTGGTGCCGCGCTCAATTTTCAAGCTGGCATTTTTCAACACTTGTTTTGGCCCAAAGGCCTTGGCGATATTCTTAAGTTCAATCACATTGCTCATGGCCAAATTACTCATGATCACACAAACATTGCCGTAATAAAATAGTCGGCCACCAAAATCGCCACCGCGCCATAAACCACCGCGCGCGTGGTCGCCTGACCCACCCCCGCCGCGCCGCCACGAGCGCCAAAGCCATGATACGTCGCCATTACCCCCACCAACAGCCCAAATACCGTGGCCTTCACCAAACCCATGGTTAAATCTTCGCTGCTAATCGCCTCAAACGTGCTATTCATATACATATGCGCCGGAATCCCCAACATCTCCGTCCCCACCACATAGCCGCCCCAAATGCCCGTCATATTGGCCAAAATTACCAGCAGCGGCAGCATCAACACGCATGCCATCACCCGCGGCACCACCAGGTAGCGTAGCGGATTGGTCGCCAGCGTCTGCAAAGCATCAATCTGCTCCGTCACCCGCATGGTGCCAAGCTCTGCCGCCATCGCCGCACCCACCCGGCTGGCCAGCATCAGCCCGGCCAAAACCGGCCCCAGTTCACGCAACATCGAAAGCGCCACTAACTTCGCCACCTGCGTATTCACCAGCGGCCCACCATCCAGCCCATTAAAGCTTTGCAGCGCCAGCACTCCACCGGTAAAAAAGGCGGTCAGCAAAATAATCGGCAAACTATCCACCCCCACAAAAGCACATTGGCGCAAAAACTGCCCGCTGCCGCGCCCACCTGCCAAAACCTTACCAATAATCCGACCCGCAAACAGCGTAATCTCCCCCGCCTCACGCACCGCCGCCAGCACCAAAGCGCCAATCAGGGTAAACGGGGCCAGCAACGTCGTCATTTATCCGCAATTACACCTATTTTGTTACCAAATACAATCTAAAACACACTCAAACCCTATGGTTAAACCATCAAATCGTCAACCAACCCACCACCATGATTGCCCAATCCCCCCGCAACTTACCACACCCTCTGTGGCCAATAAACTGCCACCCCGCACAACAACCCTGCCCCGCAGCAAACGGCTGGCCAAAACCGCCAACACCCGCTATAAAGTCCTCATGAAAATTCTTTTTCTTGGCGATGTCGCCGCCGCCCCAGGCCGAAAAGCCCTCAGCCAATTCTTGCCCGCTTTGCGCCAAAAGCATGCCCTCGATGTGGTCATCGCCAACGGCGAAAACGCCGCCAACGGCCGCGGGATAACCCTTGAAACCGCCAACGAAATCTTCGCCGCAGGCGTGGATGTGATTACGCTGGGCGACCACACGTTCGACCAAAAAGGCACCGAAGAACTCCTCGCCAACAGCCCCAAAATCATCCGCCCCGCCAACTACCCCAGCGGAACCGTCGGGCGCGGCGCCACCACTCACACTCTGTCCAATGGCAAAAAAATCACAGTTATCAACCTCCAAGGCCGGGTGTTCATCAACCAACAAACCGATTGCCCCTTCCAGCTCAGTAAACGCCTGATGGAAGAGCACATTCTCGGCCAAACTTGCGACGCCTTGGTCATCGATATCCACGCCGAAGCAACGTCAGAAAAAACCTGCCTCGCCCACCTGTGGGACGGCAAAGCCACACTGGTCATCGGCACCCACACCCACATCCCCACCGCCGATGCCCGCATCCAACCCGCCGGCACCGCCTACCAAACCGATGCCGGCATGTGCGGCGATTATCAAAGCAGTCTCGGCATGTCCTTCGCCAGCGTGCTGCCCAATTTCTTCACCCGCGGCCGCCACGCCTTCCAGCCCGCCACTGGCGAAGCCACCCTCAGCGGCGTCATCGTGGAGGCAGGGCAGGGCGGCCTCGCCGAAAAAATCCAACCCCTCCGCCACGGCGGCGTCCTCCAACCAACCGAGTAACCAAGCATGAACCTCCTCACCGCCCTGCAAGAATATCAAGCCGAGCCAACCGGCTACGAACCAACCTATCCCCTGCTAATGCAGCACCTGCTCAAAACCGAGCCCCGCTGCTTCTGGCGCGATTGCTTCCTGCCCGGCCACTTCACCGCCAGCACTTGGGTGGTGAATTCCACCCGCAGCAAAATCTTGCTCATCATGCACCCCAAATTACACACGTGGCTCCAACCCGGCGGCCACGCCGATGGCGAGGAAAATCTATTTAATGTCGCCTTGCGTGAAGCCGAAGAAGAACTCGGCCTCACCGCCAGCCGCATCAAAGCCTCGCCGCAGATTTTCGACCTCGACATCCAGCCCATCCCCGCCCGCAAAGACGAACCCATGCACCTGCACTACGACGTCCGCTTCCTCCTCGAAACCGACGACACTCTCCCCATCACCAGCCCCGAAAACCTCGAATTCCGCTGGTTTACTGTTGCCGAAGCCGAAGCCGCATTTCCCAACGGCCACGGTCGCTGGCGGATGCTGCAAAAGACGAAGGCCCTTGCCAAATAACCCATAAACCCCTAAAAGCCACCCAACCAACATACCCAATACCAGCATTCCAACATACCAAATACCAACATACCCTCTCATGGCCGGCCACAGTCAGTTCAAAAACATCATGCACCGCAAAGCGGCGCAGGATAAGAAAAAAGCCAAAGTCTACACCAAACTCATCCGCGATATCATGACCGCCGCGAAGCAAGGCGGCGACCCTGCCGCCAACCCCGCCCTGCGCAGCGCCTTGGAAAAAGCCCGTAAGGAGAATATGACGAAAGACGTGCTGGAACGCGCCATCAAACGCGGCACCGGCGAAATCAAAGGCGCCGATTATGTCGAGCGCACCTACGAAGGCTACGGCCCCGGCGGCGTCGCCATCATCATCCG
>RFNJ01000017.1 GCA_009927255.1 Pseudomonadota bacterium
GCCACTATCCGGGGCCGCGTCATGATTGCACAAAACAAAAAAACCATCCTACCCCAGCACCAAACCACAAAAAAATCTCCCAACCAAAATCTACTAACAACTATCAACTATCAACTACCAACTATCAACTCCCCACCCGCCGCTCCACAAAATCCGTCAAAATCCGATAAGCCACATTAATCCGCTTAATATGCTCCGGCGCATCCGCGCTCTTGTTCACATCGGGGTGGTGCTGCTTCACCAGCGTCAAATAGCGCTTCTTCAACCCCTCATTCTCCAGCGGCTGCTCAATGTTAAAAATCACGCACGCCTCCTTCACATCCGGCGGCAAGTGGCGGCTGTCGGGCAGCTTGGCCTGCTCCTGCGCCACCCGATTCTTAAAAAACCCATAAAGGTCATCGGCACTGGCAAACGCCTGCTCCACCTTGGCGCCATTGGGCAAACCACTTGGCCCACGCCCGCCAAGTCCCATTCCCCAAGTTGGCCGCTGCCACGTTGCAGTGCCGTCCTGCATGCCATAAATCTCGCTCTCGCTAAACCCCTGCAAGCCATCCCAGCGGCTGTTAAACTCCTTAATATGCGCCGCACAAAAGTATTGCCGCTGGCCCAAGTCCCGCGGGTTGCGCGGCGCCGGATAACACCCCCCCTCGCCACAACCACTCCAAGCACACGGCCCCTGTGCCACTCTCACGTCTGCGGTTTTCTTCAGCCCCATACGCCATTATATGGCATCACCCCCCACCAACCACAACCCCCCATAACAGCAAAACTCAAAAATCCCCCCGCAGCCAAAGCCACAGGGGGAAAACACAGTCATGAATCTACCTCGGTGTCACCCCGGGGCACGGCTGGGCCGATTTTGTGCTTACAAAATCGGGGTGCCCAGCCTGAGCCCGGGGTTACAATAACATCACCTCACCGCGATACCTCCGCCAACCCATACCGCCCACGCATATCCGCCGCAATGCCCACCATCACACCACCAACCTTGGCGGCAAGATACGCAAGGGTGTCAGCCAAAAGCTGCTTCTCCTGCACCTGCAAAGCACCCACCCCGGCCTTGGCACGGTCAAGGTAATGCTTCATCAAAGCAGCAATGGTCAGCCTGTCACCAAGTGCGGTCACCCCCTTCCACCGCTGCTCCAGCGCCAAAGCGGCAGGGTCAGCATTGCGCCGCGCTTGGCAGAAAAGCGTGGTCCACATGGTCACCGCATCATTCTGCCAGCTCGGCTTTCGGCTGGAATACATCACCAACTGGTAACTCTCCGCTCTCCGCATGTTTTCATTGAAAGCACCGACCAATAAGCGGAAAGTCTGCCAATTTCGTCCACCACCTTCCATAAAAGCACCAAGCACCTTGGTATCGCGGCAGTCCACATTCACCGCCGCCGCTGGCTGAGCCAAAGCCATCAAGGCCAAAGCCGCCGCCAACAACCCAGCCCGTAAGTTCGTCATCATCATGCGCATCGCGCACTCCTGTGTTGAAAGTGTCCAATCGTCAGATACATCAGCCGCCCAACCCCCAAAGCCCAAGCCTCAAGAATCAGGCCAACCAATCCCATCCATGTATACTAAAACCCACCCAACCACAACCCCCACCCCACCACCCACAAAGCGCCTAACTCAAAAAATGCCGCCCGTCCTCGAATGGCCACAGCACGAAACAAGCCCAAGCATAAAACCATCGGCCATTCGGGGACCCACCAACCCTCTCGCTCCGCCCCCACCAAAAGCCCCCAAACCAAGGGCCTCCGTGCCGGAAGCCAAGCGGGTCAGCATTTGCTACTTT
>RFNJ01000016.1 GCA_009927255.1 Pseudomonadota bacterium
GCCGAAGCCAGCCACTATGCTGGCTTCGGGGCGCCCAGCCTGAGCCCGGGGTTACCACGTCCCGCCTCTGAATTAAAAATAATCGAAGTCGGCACCGGTACCGGCTGCCTCATCGGCAGTCTGCTTCACGAAGTCCCCACTCTCCACGCCACCGCCACCGATATTTCCCCCGAAGCCCTGCAAGTCGCCAAGCAAAACCTCTACACCATCGGCGTGCTCCCTCGCTGCACCCTCACCCAAACCAACCTGCTCGATGGTATCAACGGCCCCTTCCACCTCATCCTCAGCAACCCCCCCTACATCAGCCAAACAGAGTATAACGAACTCGACCCCTCAGTTAAAAACCACGAACCCCAACTCGCGCTATTAGCAGGCGAAGACGGCCTCAGCATCTACCGCCCGCTGATACTCCAAGCATCAGAAAAACTACACTCCGGCGGTTGGTTGGCACTGGAAATCGGTTGGCAGCAACCCCAAGCCGTGACAACCTTGCTCCAAGAACATAAAAACACATGGCAGCACATCCAATGCATCCCCGACTTCGCCCAACGCCCCCGCACCATCCTCGCCCAACGCCAATAATCAATTGCGTATTGTATTATATATCTCGGTGTCACCCCGGGGCATGGCTGGGCCGATTTTGTACTTACAAAATCGGGGGGCCCAGCCTGAGCCCGGGGTTACATTTTTATCTAAAAAATGCTGAAATGAATAATATCAACTCTGGCACCTGTCCCCGGAAGCCGGTTGGGCCGAAATTGCCACTACGCAATTTCGGGGCGCCCAACCGCGCTATCCGGGGCCGCGTGATTATTGCCCCCAACCAAACCTTACCTATAAGCACCCAACCCAAATCTTCCGTGCCGGAAGCTAAGCGGGTCAGCTTTTGCCACTATGCAAAAGCTGGGGCCCCGCTAGCTATCCGGCACCACCCGTGTCGCCCTCTCTCCACAAAGCTCCGCTCTCTCCCCACCACCAACCCCCTCATCCGGTCATCCTGTCACCCAGTCATCCTGTCATCCGCCTTCGCCCTCCTCCTCACCGCCTGTACCACAACCCAGCCGCAAATCGGCCCCTGGGCCTACCAGTTCAGTCTGGGAAAATTCCAAGACCTCCGCCCCAACGACGACATCATGCTGATGAACACCACGCCTTTCACCGTGGAAGCTTTCTTCGCCAGCTGGCAAGCCTCGGTCGGCCGCAACCTGTTCGCCAACCAGCCCGCGCTGCTCCACGTCACCTTGCACGAATACCAAACCACCCAAAGCGGCACCAGCTATGCGGTCTCAATGAAAACCACCTTAACTGGCACCACCCCCCAAGGCCAGCCACTCGCTACCCTGCAAGCCAGCTGCGCCGCCGCCGCCCCCTTGGGCGCAACCGAATTTGCCACACTCACGCAACAGGCCATCACCCAAGCCGACGCACAAGCCTTGACGCCCGCCGCCCGCAGCCGCACCATGTGGCAAAAGGTGTTCAACACATGCATCCAGCAACTCGCCACCCAGTTCGGTCAGGCCCTGGCCGCCGGCCCACAATCCTAGCCACCGCGCTGCTCGCGGCACTCGCGCTGTTGGTGGCAGGCTGCACCCAACAATCCGCCGGCATCTACGCCCCCCCCTACGCCCAAGGCCCGTGGTCAAGCCCGCAAACGCCACCCAATGCCAAAGAACTCCAACTCGCCCGCGCCCCCTTCTC
This sequence comes from Pseudomonadota bacterium, assembly GCA_009927255.1. GTDB lineage: Bacteria > Pseudomonadota > Alphaproteobacteria > UBA2136 > UBA6156 > RFNJ01. The sequence continues at coordinate 1,699 of RFNJ01000016.1, forward strand.
GGTGCAGCTTACGCGCTATGCCGATGCCCGCCTGCCCGAAAGCCTCGCCGCCACCACGCCCGAACAACGCTATTACGATTACAACCCCGAAGAACTCCTGCAAGGCAGCCAAGTCTTCATCCCCGCCACGCTGGAAAAATACCTCGCCTACCGCCCGCACATGCCCAGCCACTATCATGTGGAAACCGAGCTGCGCCGCCTCACCACTCTCATCAAAAAAGGCACCCTCTTCAGCGGCAGCTGGGGCCGCTATGCGGTGGATATGGAAATGCTCGTCACCATCCGCCACCCTGGCAGTTCCGCCATCATCACCCAGCGGATATTCAATGCTAACCTCGAACAACCCCGCCCCGGCAACAACGGCCGCAGCCCCACCAAGGAGGCCGACCGCGCCGCAATGGTCGCACTCAGCAATCAAGCGGTGCGCACCATCGCCCAAAACATCGGCGCCACCATCTACCGCTACAACGCCAATCTGCTCCGCGAAAAAACCCCCGCCGAGCAACAAGCCGCCGAAAAAACCCGCTTCAAACCAACCCCCATGACCATCGACACCCTCCCCCGCTAAAACCAAAAAACGCCCAATTCCAG
>RFNJ01000051.1 GCA_009927255.1 Pseudomonadota bacterium
GTGGGGATTTTTGGCGCGGTTGGGGGTTGCGGAAATTGAGGTGGACGCTGTGGCGCGGCGGGTGGATGAGGGCGGACGGCGGCGGTTTTTGGACGGGTTGGGATTAAAAGGCTATAAATTGCAGCCATTTGGCGGGGATTGGAGTGGGCGGAGTTATGCGCAGGTGATTTTGTCCGATGGCAACACGCGGATTTTGATGGATGCGCCGCCGCCGCAGGAGGGGGTGCGGGAGTATGTGGCGGTGGCGGAGTATTATCGGGAGATTGGTTTGAAAGCGGCGGAAAGCTTTGGGTTTGATGAGAAAAATGGGTATTTGTTGAGTGAAGATTTTGGGGATGTGCAGTTGTTTCATCTGATGGAAAAAGGTGAGGCTGATATTGATGCTTGGTTTTTGGCGGTGGCAGAGGGGTTGGTGACGCAATGTCGGGCGGTGCCGCCAGCTTGGGGGCGCAGATATTCGCCAAAAGATTGGTGGGTGGAGGCGGCGCGATTTGTGAATTGGTACTTGCCGTTTGCGCGGGGGCGGGCGACGACTTTGGCAGAATATGGGGAATTTCAGGCACTCTGGTTGGCGTTGTTTGAGCGGGTGATGCGGGGGCCGACGGGGCTGATGATGTGGGACTGCCAGAGCCCTAACTTGATGATTTTGGGCGCAAAACCGCAACTTGAACATATTGGCTGGATTGATATTCAGGATGCGCGGGTGGCGCCGGTGGCGCAGGATTTGGGGCATTTATTGCGGAATATTCGGACGCCGCAGAATGATGTGCGGGAGGAGCTTGTTTTAGACTTTATTTCCAAGGAGTTAGCGGTGGATAAAGTTGAACTGAAGACGCAGATGGAGATTTTGTGTTTGCATAATGCTTGCCGACTTTTGGGCGGATTGATGCGGATTTGGGTGCGAGATGGCAAGGCGGCGGCGCCGCTGGCTTATATGGGGCGGACGTGGGAGATGGCGCGGCAGAGCTACCATGTACCTGAATTAAAAGCGCTTGTTGAGTTTATGGCGCCGTGGGAAGAGGCGGGCATGGCGCGGTTGCGCCGTGAGGCGGGTGCATGAAAGCGCGGATTGACACCGCGATGGTGCTGGCGGCGGGGATGGGCAGCCGCTTGCGACCCTTGACCGATGAGATGCCTAAGCCATTGATAAATATTGGCGGAGAGCCGATTATTGTGCGGACGCTGAAGGCTTTGCGGCGGGCGGGGGTGGTGAAAGTGGTGATGAACACCCACCACTTTGCGACCATGCTGGAAGCCACGGTGCGGGCCAATACTCCAGCAGGGATGACGGTGATTTTTAGCCGTGAGGAGGAGCTGTTGGAGACCGGTGGGGGCATCCGCAAAGCATTGAAATACTTAGGTGAAAAGCCGTTTTTTGTGGTGAACAGCGATGCGGTGTGGTGGGAGGAGAAATACCCTTTGCTTGAGCCACTTGCAGCCGCTTTTGACCAAAACAAGCATGATGCACTTTTAGCGGTTGTTCCGATAAATAAAGTTAAGGAATTTCAGCCGCTTGGTGATTTTAAATTTGATAAGCGCAGCAAAAAATTAAAAAGAAATGAAAAACGCGAAAAATGGGATGTTGTTTATGGCAGCGTGCATGTGATGCACCCGAGCTTTATTGCCGCAGAAACGCTGGAAAAGTTTGGGTTGATTCGGATTTGGGAGCCGGCGATGGCGGAGGGGCGGTTGCATGGATTTTTGTATGATTTTCCGTGGGTTGAGATAGGCACCCACACCGGCTTGCACCTGGCGCGGGAGATGGTGCGGCGGTGAACGTAGCCCAGATAACGCCGATTTTACGCCACGAACTGGCGCAGGTGGGGATTTTTGTGGAGGGAGCGCGTTTAGAACTTTTGGGTGAAAAACTTGCATTCATTGGTGCGGAATTGGATTTTTTTGGGATTGATTTGGGTATGCTTTCGGCGCGGATGGAGAGCATGGGTGGGGTGGGAGAGGTGTTGTTTAGGGTGTTGGTTGGGTTGCATTTCAAACCGACGGGACGGCAACGGTTGGAGCACTTGGGGGATGGGGCGGTGCCTGACGGAATTTTGGTGCCGAGGGTGGAGCAGGTGGTGGCCGAGCGGGACTGGGAGGCGGTGCGGCTGGCGGCACTTATTGCGGCTGACAAAAAGCTGCGGGTGGTGGTGGGCGATGCGGTTTTGGCCAAGCGGTTGGTGGGGGAGTTGGCGCGGTTTGGGGTGGGGGCGGAACAGGTTTTGACATTGGAGGCGGCGTGGCGGTTGGGTGTTTTGGCAGATAGTGCGGGCGTGGTGTTGCTGGGCGCGGTGGCGGAGCATTGGCCGAAGGTGGTGGCTGACCCGTGGTTGCCGGATGGCGTGCGGGCGAGTTTGGGCTTGCCGCATGTGGCGTGGTGGCGGCAGTTGGGCGATGCGGTTTTGCGGCGGGCGTTGCAAGGAGGTTTCGGGCGGCAGGTTTTGGTGGTGGGGTTTGCGGTGAGTGGTGAGGAGGTGGTGCAGGCGCATCGGTTGGTGGCGGAGCTTGTTGGTGAGAATACGGTGGAGGTTTGGCGGGAGATTTGGCGACAGCGGGTGGCGGCGCCGCGGGTGAATAATCGGTTGGGGGCTTGGGTGCCGCGGGGGGCGCAGTATCCGGCGAAGTGGAGTGCGAGCATGGTGCAGGATTTGCTGGCGTGCCCGTATAAGGCGGTGGCAGAGCGGGTGCTGCGATTGGTGGCGCCGCCGCCGTTGGATGATCCGCAGAGTGCCTTGGCGGGGGGGCTGTTGATGCATGCGTGGTTGGAGCGGTTGGGGCGTGGGTGGCGTGAGTTACGCGCGATGGACGAGGCGGCGGCGGTGGTGGTGATACGGGCGTGGGGCGAGGAAATTTTGGCGGAGGAGGAGCTGGTGGTGCAGGCGATTTGGCGGCCGAAGATGCAGCGTTTGGCGCCGGAACTTTTTACGCAGTGGCGGGCGCATGAGGCGGAGGAAAATCGGCAGATGGTGGCGGTGGAGGAGCGCTTGGCGTGGCGGGTGGCGCAGGTGGAAGTGAGCGCGAAGATTGACCGTTTGGAGCGCGGTGCGGGTGGCATGGTGGTGGTGGATTTTAAGACCGGTGGCTTGCCGAGTGTGGCGGAGATGGCGGATGGGCGCAAACCGCAGTTGCCGCTGGAGGCGTGGTTGGTGGAAGCCAATGGGCGCGGTGCGGTGGCGCAGGTGGAGCATTGGAAATTGCGTGGTTATGGCAGCCAGCCGTTGGAGATTGAGGCAGCAAATGCAGCGCCGCTGGTGGCGCCGGTTGGTGAGGCGTTGGTGCGGTTGGCGGGCAAGCTGGCGCCGGGGGCGGCGTTTGCGGCTTTGCCTGACCAAGCGGGTGGTGGGATTGTGGCGAGTGGGCACTGTGAACATTGCCAGTTAAGTGGGGTTTGCAGGAGGGGGTTGGCGTGATGGGGCAGCGGTTGGCAGCGGCGAATTTGCAGCAACAGTTGGCGCTGGATGCGCAGCAGAATGTGTGGATTTCGGCCAGTGCGGGCAGCGGCAAAACTGATGTGCTGGTGCGGCGGATGCTGGCGCTGCTGCTGGCGGATGAGGGTTTGCAGCCGCGGGAGATTATCGCGCTGACTTATACCCGTGCGGGGGCGCGCGAGATGGCGGAGCGGTTGCCAGCGATGTTGGAAAAATGGTGCGCGTTGGAGGATGCGGCGTTGGTGCAGGTGGTGCGCGCGGCGTTGCCGACGGTGCTGGATGATGCGGCTTTGGTGGCGCGGGTGCGGGGGCTGTTGGTGAGTGTGCGCGTGGCGCCGCCGTTGGTGGCCACCATTCACGCGTTGGCGCAGAATATTTTAGCGCGGGCGCCTTTGGAGGCGGGGCTGTTGCCGGGGTTTGAGCTGCTGGATGGTGGGGCGGGGGAGGCGCTGTTGCGGGAGATTCAGCACCGGCTGTTGGTGCAGGCAGATGGGCCGTTGCGCGAGGTTTTGGCGTTGCTGTTGGATGAGCTGGGGGAGTATGGCTGGCGGGATTTGAGTAACCTTTTGGTGCGCGAGTGGTGGCGGTTGCGAGAGCTTTTGGCGGGGCGGGAGTTGGCGGAGCTGTTGCGCGCGCTGGATACGGCTTTGGGGCTGCGGGGGGATGAGGGGTGGGCGTTGGGGGCGGTGAGAATTTTGGATGATGAGATGGCGGTGTTACGGCGGGTGGCGGGGGAATTTTCTGACCATGCGGCGGCGGCGGTTTTGGCTTTGCGCGGGCGGCGGCAGGAGGTGGCGTGGCGGCAGTTTTTACTGACAAAAGATGGCACGGTGCGGAAGAATATTTTGAAGAAAGATGTTGTGAAGGTGGTGGGGGAGGAGGCGGTGGAGGTTTTGGGGCGGGCAGCGCAGCGGGTGGAAACACAAATGCGCTTGCGGAAGGTTTTGCGGGGGCGGCAGTTGACCGAGGCGCTGTTGGTTTGGGGCATGGCGGTGCGGGGGGCTTATGGTGCCGAGAAGCAGCGGCGCGGGGTGGTGGATTATGCGGATTTGTTGGATGCTTTGGAGACTTTGTTGGCAAAACAGGGCGCGGCGGTGGCGCAGTTGGAGCAGCAGTATAAGCATTTGTTGCTGGATGAGGGGCAGGATAATAGCCCGCAGCAGGGCAGGATTGTGGCGGCTTTGTGCAAGTTGTTGTTGGCGGGTGAAGTGGGGCGCGAGGGGGCGCGCACGGTGCTGGCGGTGGGGGATGTGAAGCAGAGTATTTTTCGGTTTCAGGGCGCCAAGCCGGAGTTGTTTTTAGCGTTGCGTGATGAGTTGCAGCGATGGGCGGGGGTGAATTTTCGGGCGGTGGATATGACGCATAGTTTTAGAAGTGCCCATGCGATTTTGGCGGCGGTGGATGCGGTGTTTGCCGCGCCGGATGTTGCGGCGTTGGTGCAGGGGGAGGTGCGGGAGTGGCCGGTGCATAAAGCGGTGTGGGAGCGGGCGGGGCGGGTGGAGGTATGGCCTTTAATGGTGGCGCCAACGAGTGAGAAAGCGGCGCCGTGGGCTTTGGCGGAGGAGCGGTTGGCGGCGCAGGGGGAGAGTGCGGCGGCGGGGTGTTTTCGGCAGATTGGGCAATGGATTTTAGCGCAGCAGTTGGTGGCGGATGAGGTGATGATTGTGGTGCGCAAGAATGAGATGGTGGCGCTGGCGGCGGGGGTGTTGCGCGGCATGGGCATTAAGGTAGCGGCAGCGGTGCGGGATGGGGCGGTGGAGGATGTGGTAGCGGGGGTGCGGTGGGGGTTTAACCCGCATGACCGCGTGGCGTTGGTGACGGTACTGAAGGGATTTTTTGGTTGGGATGATGGGCAGATTTTGGCGCTGGCAGCGCGAGCTGGAGATGGAGCTTGGCATGAGGCGGTGGGGGGTGAGGAAGCGGTGTGGTTGGCGGAGATTGCGGCGTTGCGGTTTGGGCCGCCGCTGGCTTTGGTGCAGCGATTGGTGGCGAGTGTGGGGGAGGATTTGGAGCGGTTTGTTCCTTTGCTGGAGTGGGCGGAGCAGGCGGTGGATGTGCGGGCTTTGGTGGCGCGGTTGGAGCGCGAGGACGTGCCGGTGGCGCGAGGGCGCGAGGGCGTGCGGATTTTGACCGTGCATGGAGCCAAGGGTTTGCAGGCCAAAGTGGTGGTGGTGGCGGATACCACCGGGGCGGCGAGCAACTTGGGGCGGGAGCGGGTGCTGTGGGGCGATGGGTTGGTGCTTTTCAAAAGTGGCAAAGAGGTGAGTGATTTGGAGGATGCGTTGATTTCCGAGGAAGAGGCGCGGCAACTGGCGGACAGCTGGCGCGGGCTTTATGTGGCGATGACGCGGGCGGCGGACAGGTTGGTGATTTGTGGCTGGCAGCCGGATAGGCAGGCGAAGGAGTGTTGGTATGAGTGGGTATTGCGGGCGGTGGAGGGGTGGCGTTTGGAGGGAGAGGTGCGGGTGCTGGAGGAGGCCCCAGAGGGGGACATTTACGGGAGCTGAGGGTGGTGCTAAGGTGAGGGCAGATAGTAACAGCGAAAGTGACGACGATGGCCAAAGTTGCCAGTGTGAATGACAGTGAATTTGAAGCCAGTGTGCTGAAAAGTGATAAGCCGGTGGTGGTGGACTTTTGGGCTGAATGGTGCGGGCCGTGCAAGGCGCTTTCGCCCCTTTTGGAACAAGCCGCAGCGGAAGTAGCGGGCGTGAAGGTAATGAAGATGAATGTGGATGAGAATTTGGAAACGCCGGTGAATTATGGGATTCGGGGGATTCCGACTTTGATGGTTTTTAAGAATGGGGAGCCGGTTGATACTTTGGTGGGGTTGCGTGACAAGAACGAGTTGGTGAAATGGCTAGAATCTCAGGTCGGGTGACCGGGTTATCGGATGACAGGGTGACCGGATAACAGCGGGGGGAGAGTTTAGATGTTTGTAAAATATGATGAGTTACGCGTTTACAAACTTGCTTATTCTTCTGCGCTTGATATTCATCATCAATCTCTGCAATTTCCTAAAATTGAGCAGTATGGTGGATTAGCTGACCAGCTTCGATGTTCTAGCAAAAGTATTTGCGCAAATATTGCTGAGGGTCTTGAGAAATTAAGCAGTCGCGACGAAGAAAAAAGATTTTTATCTATTGCGAGAGGGTCGTGCGCTGAGGTGATTATTTGGCTGAAGTTTTGTAGAGATTTGAAGTATCTTTCCGCTGAAAGTTCTGCTCAGTTTATTCAGAACTATGATGATATTTCTAAAATGATTTATGCAATGATTCAAAAAAGAAAAAAGAACTCTTGATGGAGATTTACTTCCAGGCGGTAGTGTTGGGGGCTTTGGAGGCGGCGACGGAGTTCTTGCCGGTTTCTTCCACCGGGCATTTGATTTTGGCGGGGCATGTTTTGGGCTTTGAGGGGCCGCCGGGGCGGGTGTTTGAGGTGGCGATTCAGTTGGGGGCGATTGGTGCGATTGTGGTGCTTTATTTTGCCAAACTGTGGAGTGTTTTGGTGGGATTTTTGCGTGGTGATAGCGCAGCGAGAAGTTTTGTTTTGGCGGTGTTGCTTGGGTTTTTACCGGCGATGGTTTTGGGGGCGGGGCTGCATGGCATCATTAAGGGCTATTTGTTTAACCCTACCGTGGTGTGTGTGATGCTGGTGCTTGGCGGCATTGCGATTTTGGCGATTGAGCGGTGGGTGCCGATGGCGCAGATTTACCGCGTGGAAGACCTTGGCTGGCGGCGGGCGTTACAGATTGGGTGCTTTCAATGCGTGGCGATGATTCCTGGCGTGAGCCGCAGCGGGGCGACCATTATGGGCGCGCTGCTGATGGGAGTGGAGCGCAAGGTGGCGGCGGAATATTCGTTTTTTCTGGCGCTGCCGACGATGCTGGGGGCGGTGGTGTTTGACCTTTATAAAAACCGTGACGTGCTGGCGGTGGGGGATTTGCAATTGATTGCGGTGGGATTTGTGACCGCGTTTGTGGTGGCGCTGCCGGTGGCGAAGTGGTTTGTGGGGTTTGTTTCATCGCGCGGGTTTGCGCCGTTTGCGTATTATCGGATTGTGTTGGGGGTTTTGGGGTTGGTGGGGTTATACTTGATGTAAATGAAAGGGTTGGATGATGGCAGAGAATAGTTCGTTCCATACGGTTTGCCCGGAAGATGGGCTGGTTTTTGTAGGCTCCAGCCTTGAAATGGGCGATGGTAGCAAGATTGCGGCGATGCTGCATGCAGCCGATAAAAAATGAAACGCAAGGGGCCGCTGACGGTTTTTGTGAACTGTGTGGGTGGGCTGGTTGATGAGGGATTTCAGGTTGCGGATACCATTCGGCTGCTTGACCGCAAGGTGATTACGGTGGCGCAAGGGCGGGTGAACAGCATGGCGGTGTTGATTTTTGCCGCCGGTGATGAGCGCCATGCGACGCCGCTGACAACTTTTATGACTCATGAATATTCGAGCCAATATGACCGCCAAGGCATCAGCCAGATTGGTATTCGGCAAGAAAACTTGCAACTTCAACTGAAACTTTATGCCCAGTTTATGGCGGAGCGCACGGGTAAAACCGCAGCTTTTTGGCTGGAGCGGATGAAGCCGCTGAACCATTATTTTGATGTTGAAACGGCCAAGAAATATGGGTTGGTGCAGAAGGTTGTGCGGGGGCGGAAGAAAAGCTAGGGATGGGATTGCATAAACCAAGAACGCTGTAGAGAGTGGGCGACACGGGTGGTGCCGGATAGGTGATGGGCGCCCCGATTTTTTATAGAAAAAAATCGGCCCATCATCCTTCCGGCACGGAAGATTTGAGTTGGGTGCTAACATTAAGCGAGTTGGAAGTCTTCGCCGAGGTAGACGCGTTTGACGTCGGGGTTTTGGGTGATTTCTTTTGGGGTGCCGCTGGCGATGATTTTACCTTCGCTGATGATGTAGGCTCTGTCCACCAGCGCTAAAGTATCGCGGACGTTGTGGTCAGTTATTAATACTCCCATACCGCGTTGTTTGAGGTGGGTGACGAGGTTTTTGACGTCGCGGATGGCGAGAGGGTCGACGCCCGCAAAAGGTTCGTCAAGCATCATGAAGCTGGGGTTGGTGGCCAAGGCGCGGGCGATTTCGACGCGGCGGCGTTCTCCGCCTGATAGTGCGGTGGCGGGGGAGTCTTTGACTTTTTCGAGGCCGAATTCGGTGAGGAGTTCAGCGAGGCGGGTTTCTTGTTCGGCGTGGGTTTTGCAGACCATTTCCAGCACGGCACGCAGATTTTGGGCGACGGTGAGGCCGCGGAAAATAGAGCTTTCTTGCGGGAGGTAGCCGAGGCCCAACCGCGCGCGGCGATACATCGGCAGGGCTGATACGTTTTGGCCGCCGAGTGTGATGGTGCCGCTGCTGATGTCGTTGAGGCCGATAATCGCTTGGAAACAGGAGGTTTTGCCGGCGCCGTTGGGGCCCAGCAGGGCAACGACTTCTGCTTTGTTGACCTGCAGGCTGACGTTGTTGAGAATGGTGCGGGCGCCGACTTTTTTGGCGAGGTTTTGGACGATGAGGCCGGTGGTGTTCATGGTGAATTAGTTGCTTGTTTGCGGGACAAAGCGGGCCTTGACCGGGCCGCTGCTGTTGGTGACTTTGGCGTTGCCGGTGGCGATGTTGTAGACCAGTTTATCGCCGCTGAGTTGGCTGGGGCCGCGCTGGAGCATGACTTGGCCGGTGAGGACGAGGAGCTGGCTGGCGGGGGTGTAAATGGCTTGGGTGCCGGTGGCTTTTTCACTGGTGGCGCCGCTACGGGTGATGGTGGTGAGGCCGGTGGTGCGGATGGTGTCGACATCGCCAGATTGAGACTGGTAGCTGACGGTGAGTTGGGGCGCGGTGAGCGTGAGGTTGCCTTGGGTGACCACTACGTTGCCAGTGAAGGTGGCGGTGCCTTGGGTGTGTTGGACTTCCATTTGGCTGGCGGTGATTTCGACAGGTTGGTTGGATTGCGCTTGTGTGGTGGCGGCTAACAAAGCAAAACCAACGGCGAGGAGGGTGCGGCGCATGGCGGTTATTGTGCCCCTTTTTGCGAAAGTTGCAAAGTGGCGCGGACGCCACCGCTGGCGGCGACGCTTTGGTTGGCCAAATTGGCCTGCATGGCGGGAGCTTGCAGCAGCAGGCCGCGGCCTTGCAGGGTGACTCTGCCGTTGAGTTGGAGCTGCTGGGTGTTTTGGGTGTAGGCGGCTTGTTGGGCGTTCAGCGTGATGGTGTTGGTTTGGGTTTTGGACTGCTGATTTTCGGGCAGGTTTAACGTGGCGCTGACGGTGGTGAGGTGCAGGGTGCCGCTGGTGGTACTGCCGTGTTGGTTGGCTTGCTGGGCGGTGATTTCCCAGCGACGGTTTTTGTCGTCTTGCCCCGTAAACCTTGGATTTTCCAGCACGTTGGTGGTGCTGACGGTGGTGAGGCTGATGGTAGTGGTGGGGTTTTGCGCTGTGGGTGGGGTGGGGATGGTGCTGAGGCGGAACAGGCGGCTTTCTTGGACGTTGGCATAGAGCAGCCAGATGATGCCGGCGGCGGCGGCGAGAAGCATAAGGGTAAACAGGCGGCGCATAG
>RFNJ01000146.1 GCA_009927255.1 Pseudomonadota bacterium
AGCACTATCGCATTCAGTTTGCCGGTGCTGCCAACCGTGCGGCGGCGCAGAAGGTTTGTGCTGGTTTGGGTGCCAAGCAGCCGTGCTTTCCGGTGATGATGAAGTAGCTTTTTGATGCAAACACGGTTGCCTTTGCTGCTTGGTTTGCGTGGCAATCGTTTAGATGATGAGGTGCGGGCATGGATGCGTGAGCGCGGCGTGCCAGCAGGCTTTTTGCTCTTTGCCCGCAACATTGAAAGCCCTGAGCAGGTAGCCGCCTTGGCCGATGAACTGGCCGAAGCCTGCGGTTTTAGGCCGTTGATTGCGGTTGACCAAGAAGGTGGCCGTGTGCAGCGCCTGCACTTTGCAGGGCGCTTGCCCCCTGCGCGGCAGTTGGGGGATTGGTATGCGGTGGCGCCCGAAGCCGCCTTGGAAGCAACTTTTCTGCACGGCTTTTTGCTGGCCAGTGAATTACGCGCAGTTGGCGCCAACTGGGTGCTGGGGCCGGTGCTGGATTTAGCTTTGCCGCAAACCCACCAGATTATTGGCGACAGAGCCTTTGCCGCCCAACCAGAGCGCGTGGTAACTTTGGCCAAAGCGTGGGCCGATGGCGTGCGCGCAGGTGGCTGCTTGCGCTGTATCAAACACGCGCCAGGCCATGGCCGTGCGGTGGCGGATAGCCATGCCGAATTGCCGATTGTGGCTGCCAGTGCCGATGAACTGTTGCACGATATGGCCCCTTTTGCTGCTTTGGCACCGCAGGTGGAAAGTGTGATGACCGCGCACATTCGCTACCCCGCGTTGGATAATGAGGTGGCAACTTACTCTGGCAAAATAATGAACATGATGCGCCAAGAATGGGGCTTTGAGGGCTTGGTATTGGCCGATGATGTGGGGATGAAGGCGCTGGATGGCGATTATTCCGCGCGGATAACACGCGCGTTGCAAGCAGGCTGCGACGTGGCGATTGCCGCGCTTTCCCAAGTGCAAGCTGGCATGGCAGGTACTTTGTTTGCGCAAAATGATTGGGCAACGTTGCGCGATGCCGACATCCCCACCATGCAAGGCGCCAGCTTGGCGCGGTTGGATGCATTGGAAATTCCCCAACCACCCGCGCCCGAGCAAGTGGCTGAAATGCGTGCGCGCTTTTTGCGCCTGTGGGCTGACGGCCCCCGGCGGATGGGGTAAGCTGCCCCCCGATGAAGATTGTGATAACTACGTTGTTGCTGCCATTGGGCCTGTTGTTGCTGGGGCTAGCACTGCTGGCATGGCGCGCGTGGCACCATGCTGAAGGCAGCGCTGCGCACCGACGCATTGCGGTTTATGTGCTGGTGCTGTTGAGCTTTGGTTGGTGTGTAGCAATGCCAGTTACCGGCCAGTTTTTGGCCAGTATTCTCACAGAATCGGTCAAGGCCCGCGTACTGGCGGCGGATGAAAATGTCGATGCGATTGTGGTGCTAACCGGTGGCATGGTGGATGGCGGGCCGGTGGCCGGTTGGCTGCCCAAGCCCGAAAGCATTCGCCGCTTGGCGCTGGCCTACGATGTGCAGCGGATGATTAACTTACGCGTGCCGGTGATTGTTTCGGGCGGCTATACCGAAGGCGTGCGCGCACCTTCTGAAGCCCGCGTGGTGGCCGAATTTTTTGCTCGCCACCGCAGCGAAGTAACCCCCACCGAACTTGAAGAAACTAGCACCGATACCGGCGAAAGCGCTTTGCAACTGGCCCCCATTTTAGCCAAACGCGGCGCCAAGAATATTATTTTAGTCACCAGCGATGTGCATACGCTGCGCGCCTTAGGCGCCTTCCGCGCGCGCGGCATTGACGCCGTGCCGTTTGCCGCGCTGGGAACAGCGCATCCGCGCGGCGCGCGCGCATGGTTGCCCAGTGTGGAAGGCCTGGGCTTGAGCACCACTGCGGTTTATGAGATGCTGGGCGTATTGGAATATTTGGCCACCGGCAAAATGAAATGGGCCGATATAACGTATAATTAAGGAGAACGGCGATGGGGATTGGTGTAACCGAACTATTGGTGATTTTGGTCGTAATTTTCATTATTTTTGGCGCAGGCAAACTGCCCAGCGTGATGGCCGATTTGGGCAAGGGCATGAAGGCCTTTAAAAATGCCAGCGAAGGCAGCGAGGAAGCAGCTATTCCTGTCAAAAAGAAACCCCGCAAGAAAGCCAAGTAGCGTGCTGCCGGGTGTGGGCTTGGCCGAAGGGCTGGTGCTTTTGGCTATTTTGCTAATGGTGCTACGAGTGGAAGATATTGTTGCGCTGGCGCGTAAGGCCGCGTTATTTCGGGTATGGGTAGAAAACTACTGGCGCGGCATGCTGGCTGGCTGGCGGAAAGAGGCATGATGAACGAGCAACCAAGCAGCCCAACTGTAACACCAGAGTGGGCTTTGCACCTGATGGATTTGCGCGGCCGCGTGCTGCGGTGTGTGCTGTTATTTTTAGTTTTTTTTGCGGTGTTTTATTTTTTAAAGGAAAAACTGCTGGCTTTTTTAGTGATTCCGCTGACCCAAGCCGGCGTGGAAAATGTGCTGGCCCTTGGCGTCACCGAACTATTCTTCGCCTATATTCGCGTGGCAGGTTGGGCGGCTTTTTTGCTGATGCTGCCGGTGTTTTTTTTAGAAGTGTGGTTATTTATTCGCCCCGGGCTTTTTGCCAGCGAGAGAGCTTGGGTTGGCAGCTGCTTGCTGGCAGTTATTCCGCTGTTCTATGCCGGCATGGCGCTGGCCTATAGCAGTATTCTGCCGCTGGCACTGGATTTTTTTATTGGCTTCCAGCAGCAAGGCGTGCTGGCGCTGCCTGCTTTGGGCGCCTATCTAGATTTCATGCTGCTGATGATGTTGGTGTGCGGCATAGCATTTAATTTACCGCTTTTTTTAATTTTATTGGTGCGAGTGGGCGTGGTGCCGTTGGAAAAACTGGTTGCGGCACGGCGCTGGGTGCTGGTGGCCATTTTGCTGGGCGCGGCAATGCTGACTCCGCCCGACCCTTTTAGCCTTTTCCTGCTTGCTATCCCACTTTATGGGTTATTTGAGATAACCATTTTATTGATGCGCTGGAAGTGGCTTTGATGCGCAATTCTGCTTGATTTTTGCCAAAGCGATGATAAGGTTTTTGCATGCTAGACCGTAAATTTATTCTTGAAAATATGGCGCTGATGAAGGCCAACATTGCCAACCGTGGTATGGCCGTGGATGTGGAACGTTTTGCCGCGCTGGAACAACAACGCCGCGACATGCAAAAGCAGCTGGAAACCATGCGTGCCGAAGCCAATGCGCTGGCCAAAAACAACGCGCTGAGTGTGGATGAACGCCGCACGCGCGGTGGTGAATTGAAAAAAATGGAAGCCGAGCTGAGTGCCAGAATAGCGCCGCTGGAAGCGGACATTGAGTCAATTTATGTGGCGATTCCGAACTTAATTTACGCCGGAAGCCCGCTGGGTGGCGAAGACGCCAGCAAAGACATTGCTCGCGGTAAACAGCCATTGCCGAAGTTTGATTTCAAACCCGCTGACCATATTACGTTGATGGAAAATTTGCAGATGCTTGATTTGGTAGCCGGCGCCAAAGTGGCAGGCAGCGGCTTTTATTATTTTACCAACATGGGCGCTTTGCTGGAATTGGCGCTGACGCGTTTTGCGTTGGACCACGTGATGAAGAGCGGGTTCAAGCCGGTCATTCCACCCGATTTAGCGCGTGATAGCCTGATGCAAGGCGCGGGTTTTGTGCCGCGGGGGAATGAGAGTAACACTTACCACCTTGAAGATTCCGACCTGAATTTAACCGCGACCAGCGAAATTACGCTGGTGGGGCGCTATGCCGATGAGGTTGTCGACCTTACCAAAGGCCCGTTGAAAGTGGCGGGAATTTCGCATTGTTTCCGCAGCGAACGCGCGCACGGCAGCGCTACGCGGGGGATTTACCGCGTTCACCAATTTACCAAAACCGAAATGGTGGTGGTGTGTTTGCCCGAGCAAGCCGAGGCTCTGCACCTTGAAATGCGGCGGCTGGAGCAGGAAATTTTTGATGCTTTGGAAATTCCTTATCGGGTGCTGGAAATTGCCACTGGAGACCTGGGTGCGGCAGCATTTCGTAAATTTGATTTGGAAGCTTGGATGCCGATGCGCGGTGGCAAGGGCGATTGGGGAGAGATTACAAGTACAAGTAATTGCACAGATTTTCAGGCGCGGCGGTTAAATATTAAATATCGCGATAATTCGGGTAAATTGCAGTTTGCTTATACTTTAAATGGTACGGCGTTGTCGGTATGTCGGGCGATGATTGCTTTGGTGGAGAACCATCAGCAGGCTGATGGAAGTGTGCGCATCCCGTTGGTTTTGCAGCCATATTTGAGTGGCATGACGCATATTCGGAAGGAGTAAACCGATGCATTTGCGCGGTTTTAAGCCAAATGCTTTGCGCATGCAGCGAATGCTGGCGAGTGTAAAAGCCGCAGGAGTGGCGGATTTGCAGGTTTTGCAGGCGATGGCGGAAGTGCCGCGGGAAGTGTTTTTAGCGCCGACTCAGGCGGTGCATGCTTATGATGATATTTGCTTGCCGATTGGGGAGATGCAAACCATTTCAATGCCAAAAGTGGTGGCGCGTATGACCGAGCTGCTGGAAGTGAAAAGTGATGCTAAGCTATTGGAAATAGGCACAGGTTGCGGTTACCAAACCGCCATTTTATGCAAATTGGCGCGGCGGGTTTTTACGGTTGAGCGTTTAGAAAACCTCAGCAAAAACGCGGTGTTACGCTTGCAGGCACTCGGAATTAATAATTTTTCGGCAAAAGTGGCGGATGGCACGCTGGGATGGGATATTCAGGCCCCGTTTGATGGCATTATTGTGACCGCCGCTGGTGATAAAGTGCCCGACGCATTGGTTAAGCAGCTGAAGGACAATGGGAAATTGGTGATTCCGGTGGGGCCGAATGAACAAAGCCAGCGCTTGCTGCGCGTTACCAAAATGGCGGATAACCGCCTTGTTACCGAAGATTTTGGGCCGGTGGCGTTTGTGCCGCTGATCGGCGAGCAAGGTGTTGAAAAGGTTAAGGCTTCACGCCGGATTGGGTAATGTTGCCGTAGGGTGACAGAGGGTAGAAAAATTGGCGGATTTACTTGGTTTTATGAGAGTTGCCGTGGTAGTTTAAGGTATGCAACAAGAACGTGCTCCCGTGCTCAGCAACAACTTAGGCATTTGGAATGTAAGCTCTTTTTCGTTGCTTGCCGCAGGCTTTGCTGAAATGTTGGGGGGCGAAGACGATGCCGATGACCGTTTAATTCCGGTGGTTTTATTGCATCCGGATGGATTTTTAGCGCTATCTTTTTGGGTTGCTTTGGGGTCGGTTTTGGGTGCGTTTGTGATTTATTCGGTGGGCTATTTGTTGTTTTTATTTGCCGGTGGCTGGTTGGTGCAATCGGCGGGGTTGTTGGGGGAGGGGGTGGCCCAAGGGATTGTGGCCTTGCGCGCGGTGATGGCCGACTACGCAGCGGTGATGGTGCTGGCGGCAGGATTTTCAGTAATCCCATTGCGGCTGATGGCACTGGTGAGTGGTTTTTGTTTGGTGAACCCGTTGGTGTTTGCGGCAGCGGCATTAACCGCGCGCGGTGCGCGCCAAGCCGTGCTGGCGTGGCTGCTGTGGCGCGGCGGTGTGCGCTATAAAGAATGGATTGAGAGTTATTATCACGGCCTGACCACCGTGCTAGGCGTGGGGCTTTTGCTGGTGTTTTTATTGATTTTAGCTTTGGTAACAATGGATTGAATGGGAGCATAGAACATGAGCAAACGCACAAACATGCAGGCACAACAAGGCAACTGGCTGGGCATGGCATGGTTGGGATTGGCTGGACTGGTGGCAGGTTGCATGCCACAGCAGCCGGCGCCTGTGATTAGTGGGTATCAAGGTGGCGTGGTGGAAGTTGCGGCACCGAGTGGGAGTTACGTTCGACCTGAACAGAGCGCTGAAGCGCAGACCGTGGAAGGCCAGCGCTACAGCCTGACCCGCCAGCGTTTTGTGCCGGTGCAGGCCGAAGCTGCGCCGCCAATGGCCCAAAAAGTGGCGCAAGCTGCACCAGCAACCACCGACCATCTGCCGATGGTGAAGCAAGAAGTGTTGGCCAAGCTGGAACCTGCTGCGGGTGTGCCGCCGCAACGCGCCAAGGAAGAGGTGGTGGAGATTGAGGATGCGGCGCCAGCTGAGGACGCCACGGTGGGCTGGCTGGAGCACAAGGTGGAGCGCGGCGAGACGATTTATAAAATTTCCAAAACCTATGATGCTTCGGTGATTGACATCATGGCGGCCAATGAATTTGAGAAGCCGCAGGACTTGAAGGCGGGCACGTTGGTGCGTGTGCCGGTGAAGAAAACCGCCGATGCCAAGGGCACAGCGAAGGTGGCTGCCCAGCCGACTTCAGCACCCCAGCCCGCAGCTCAGCCCGTTCAATTGACTGAACCAAAATCTGCTGCGGCCCAGCCAACTCCGACAGTTCAGCCAACCAACAAAGTGGAAATCAGCCGCCCGGTAAGTGGCAGCGCCACCGAAGAATTGCTGCAAAAATTTAAAACCGGCAGCGCCTTGCCCAAGCGGGTGGAGCAGCTGACCGCCAAGGCTTTGGGCGAGGAAACGGCACCGGTGGCGGAAGAGCCTGTGGTGGCGGCGAAGGCAGGGCTTACCAACGAAAATATAGCTGATAATGGCAGCAATGATGTGAAGGGCGCGCCGAGTGTGAAGGCCATCATGGAAAAACCGCAGCCTAAGCGTAACGCGGCGGATGAACTGCGTGCCGAATTGAAGCGCGGGCAGATTGACCCGATTGCCGCCAAAGCCAACGGCAGCGTGTGGCCGGTGCGCGGCAAGATTATCCGCAACTTTGGCGAACAGGGCAATGGCGTGGCGCACACCGGCATCAACATTGCCGTGCCGCCCGGAACGCCTGTGCTGGCGATGGATGGCGGGCAGGTGCTTTATGCCGATGAGGGCCTGAAAAGCTTTGGCAAACTGGTGCTGGTGCGGCATAAAAATGGCATGGTTTCCGCCTATGCCCACAACGGCCATCTGCTGGTGCGCAAGGGTGAGCGGGTGAAGAAAGGGCAGATTATCGCCACCAGCGGCGCCAGCGGCAATGTGGATACTCCGCAGTTGCACTTTGAACTGCGCCAGCATGCCAGTGCGGTTGACCCGCTGCGGGTGCTGCCAAGGCTTTAAGTGTTATTGATATGTATGCATCCTAGCTAGGCATGATTGCCTGTTTTGGTGGACGTTGCCTGATAGATTGGGTAGTGTGCGGCAGCGTTTAATTTATGTGAGAGGGAGTTTTGATGGATTTTTTAGCGGATATGTTGGTTGGTACGGCGTGGGCGCAAGAGGCGGCTCCGGCTGCGATGGCCGGTGGTGGCTTGGCGGCGCAGTTGTTCAGCTTTTTGCCGATTGTGCTGATTTTTGTGATTTTTTACTTTTTGATTATCAAGCCGCAAAACGATGCCGCCAAGGCCCATGGCAAAGTGCTGGAGGCCCTGAAGCGCGGCGATGCGGTGCTGACCAACGGCGGGGTGTTTGGTGTGGTGGAAAAAGTGGTGGATAAGCTGGTGTTGGTGCAAATCAATGCTGAAGACCAAGTGGTGGTGGCCAAAGACGCGATTGCTCGTGTGCTGGGTGAAGAAGAGGCCAAGGCGGTGCTGAAACTGCGCGATGCGCCGGAGGCGGCGCCGGTGGTGAAGCGTCGCTAGAGAGAATTGGATGGGAAGAGAAGGAGCCGTGGCATGATGCAGATGAGCTTGATGATGCGCATCACGATTGTATTCGTGCTGGTGGCCAGTTGTTTGTTGGCGCTGCCGAATGTGTTGACTTCTAGCCAGCGTGAGGCCTTGCCCGGCTGGTTGCCCAAGCAGGCGATGAATTTGGGGCTGGATTTGCAAGGCGGGGCGCATTTGGTTTTGCAGGTGCAAATGGATGATGTGATGGTGCGCGCCTATGAGAATTTGGAGGACCAAGTGCGCATGCTGGCGCGGGAGAAGCGCTGGGTGCTGGGGAGTGTAGCATCGGGCAAGGATGGTGTGGTGTTGGGCAGCACGGATGCGGCGTTGGCGGATGCTTTGCGCACTGAATTGGGGCGTGAGCAGGTGGAGGTTGCGGTAGCAGGGCAGGGGATGCAGTTGGTGTTTAACAGCACGATGGTGGCAGAATTGAAGCGGCGGGCTTTGGGCCAAACGTTGCAGGTTTTGCGCAGTCGGGTGGATGAGTTTGGGGTGGCAGAGCCTCTTATTCAACAACAGGGCGATGACCGGGTGATTGTGGAGCTTCCCGGCGTAAGTGATGTGGCACGGGCCAAGGCTTCAATTGGTAAGACGGCGCAGTTGACCTTCCACTTGGTGAAGGAAGAAGGTGATATGGCTTTGCCGCTGGGCGGGCTGATGACCTTGCAGGAGCCGCGCGATGGCGTGATGGTGCCGCTGGTGGTGCACAAGCGCCCAAGCCTAACCGGCGAGATGTTGACCAGTGCGGCGGCGGGGTTTGACCAATACGGCGCACCGGCGGTGGATATTGCCTTTGATGCGCGGGGGACGAAGCTGTTTGCCCAGCTTTCGACCAACCATGTGAACAAGCGCTTTGCGATTGTGCTGGATGGTAAGGTGTATAGCGCGCCGGTGTTTAGGGAACCGATTTTGGGCGGGCGGGCGCAGATTAGTGGCAGCTTCAAAACCGAAGAAGCGCAGGATTTGGCGGCGATTTTGAATGCGGGCGCTTTGCCCGCAGCCGTAAATGTGGTGGAAGAACGCACCGTGGGGCCAAGCTTGGGGGCGGATAGTGTGCAGGCGGGTTTGGCGGCAATGGTGGGTGGATTGATTGCGGTGTTGGTGTTTATGTTCCTGTTTTATGGCTTGTTTGGCATGGCGGCGAATATTGGTTTGGTGGCCAATTTGGTGATTTTGGTGGCGGTGATGAGTGCACTGGGCTTTACCCTGACGTTGCCCGGCATGGCTGGGATGGTGCTAACCCTGGGCATGGCGGTGGATGCCAACGTGCTGATTTTTGAGCGGATGCGCGAAGAAGTGCTGAACGGCAAAAAGCCGTTTGCCGCGTTGCTGGCGGGGTTTGAGGGTGCCTTCCGTACGATTATTGACGGCCACGTGACAACTTTGGTGGCTGCGGTGGTGCTGTTTGCGTTGGGCAGCGGGCCGGTGAAAGGCTTTGCGGTGGCCTTAACCATTGGCCTGCTGGCCAGCCTGTTTACCAGCATTACGCTGGTGCGCTGGATGCTGCTGGCGTGGATGCGCGCTTATAAGCCACAGGCTTTACCGATATAATTGAAACGTAGGCACTGTTAGCAAAAAC
>RFNJ01000101.1 GCA_009927255.1 Pseudomonadota bacterium
AGCGGGTGGAGGGGCGGGCGTAGATAAGGCCACCCAGCAGCGCCAGCGTGCCCGCTGCCGCTGCGGCCAGCCCGGCGCGGGAGCTGGTGAGGAGGATAATCACGAACAGATAGAGCGCGGCCATCAGCCACGGCCAATGTGGGCGGATGACCAGTTGCCAGAAGGCTTTGAGGCGTTGCTGGGTGGTGAGTTGGGCGCTGATTTCGCCAATTCGCTGGAGGAAGAGGGCGAGGCAGGTGAGCATCCCCAAGCCGGCAAATGTGGCAAAATGGTTGCGGTTGATGAAGGTGGCGGTGAGCGAGTTTTGGTAGGTGAATTTGGGTTGCCAGAGCACGCTTTGGTTACCAAGGAGGAAGATAATGAGGCCGTAGGTGGCGATGGCGAGTGTGATGAGGGCAAAGCCTTTGGCCAGCGGAGTGGGGGTGTTGGGGTTGCGGCACAGCTGCACCATCGCCAACCAGCCAAGCAGCAGGCTGCCAAGTTGGAGCAGTTGCAGTATTCCGGCAGGTACATTGGCGCCGAGTGCGGGCCACAGGGCGATGCTGGGGGCGAGGCCATAGAGAGGGTGTGGGGTGGAACCTATCCAGCTGGCGGGTAGCTGCTGGGCGGTGGCCCATATTAAAGTGAGAGTGGTGGGGAGTAGGATGCCCCAACGCACTAAGCTAGGCAGCGGGGCGGTGGGAAGTTGCCATAATACCACCACTGCCCATAGGCTGAGCAATAAAGGTTGGGCGGCTTGCCATGGCGCCCACAGGCCAGCAAACAAGGTGGCGGTGAGGGCGAACAGGCTTAAGTATATGATAACGTAGATGTTACTGGTTTTTGGAGAAACTTGGGCAGTGGCGGTGGAAAATATATTTGTATCCATGGGTAAGATTAGGCTTTACATTTGTGAAAATTACGCTACGTAGGAGGGTAGTTGGCGTGAAACGTCAAAGGAAATCGTAACCAAAGTTAATGTATAACGAAAGTAGATGCGATGAAAACCACATTTCTGAAATTGATGGCGGCTACCGCCCTGATGACCGCCACCGCCATGCCGGTGAGCGTTGTGTTGGCTGCTGAAACCCCGGCTGCTGTGAGCGCTGAAGTGAGCAACTTTGTAACCCAGCTGCTGGCCGCTGCCGACAGCGAAGCCCGTATTAACATGCTGACTGAAACTTTGGTGCCGGCCCCGCAAAAGGCTTTTGACATTCTGGCCCAAGTGAAGAGCACCAACCCCGACATGGCCAAAACCGTGCTGGAAGAAATTATTGCTGTGCTGGCTGGCAAGAATGACGACATTGTGCGCCGCCTGACCGAAGAAAACCAAGCTTTGCTGGCTGGCACGGCTAGCAATGTTGCACCGGCTGCTGGCCCACAAGGTGGCACCCCGGGCAACGTTGGCAACCAAGGCAACCCCAGCAACCCAGAAAACCCTGGGCAGCTGAACCAGCCTGGTGCGCCTGCTAGCCCATCGGCACCGGTGATTTTGTAAGTTTGAGATAACAACATATAAATAGAGGGAACGAAACGATGCAACGAATGATGAATGTTTCTGCACTGGCCCTGCTGGCTGCCATGACTGTGACCACCGCCAATGCCCAGAGCATTGTGAACACTGCCGGTGAGCGCATGAGCGCCGACCATGCACCGATGGGGGTGAAGGCTGGTAGCTTTTTGATTATTCCAAAAGCTGAAGTGGACGTGACCCACAGCGACAACATTTATGCCACCACCAACAACACCGAAAGCGACATGATTACCAGCGTGCGCCCCGAGTTGAAGGCCAAGAGCAACTGGAGCCGCCATGCCCTGAACGCCATGGCTCGCTACGAAGCTTTGCGCTACAACGATAACCGCAGCGAAAACCAACACAACTACATGTTGGCTGCTGATGGCCGCGTGGACGTGATGCGCGATACCAGCATTGGCGGCGGCGTAAGCTTTGCCCGTGACCACGAAGACCGTGGTAACCCCAACAGCAATGCTTCAAACAGCAAGCCGGTTGAATACACTACCAGCATTGCTCGCTTGGGTGCTTACCGTGGCTTGGGCCGCGCCAACGTGCGCTTTGATACCGAAGCCAAGAAACTGGACTACAAAAATGGCTACACCAGCGCCGGCGGCTTTGTGGACAACGGCTTGCGCGACCGCGACGAATACACCAACAGCCTGCGTTTGGGCTGGCAGTTTGACCCGCGCTTTGAAGGCTTTGTGAAGGGCACCATGGACACCCGTAACTATAAGCGCGACAGCGGTGCAGGCTACGTGAACCGTGGCAACAACGGCAGCAGCTTGGTTGCCGGTACCACCTTCGACGTAAGCGGCAAAACCAAGGGTGAAGTGTTTGCCGGTGTGGTTGAGCGTAACTACAACAACCCAACGTTCAAGGACATTTCTGAACCCACCTGGGGCGGTAAAGTTACTTGGAACTTTAGCGAGCTGACCAGCGTGATTGCCGGTGTGGACCGCACGATTGAAGAAACCACGATTGGTGCTTCTTCCGGTTACGTTTCCACCGCTTACACCGCCAAAGTTGAGCATGCGCTAACCCGCGACGTGCTGCTGAGCGGTAACGTTGGCTACACCGAGAATGAATATAAAGGTACTGCCGCTAACCAACGCCAAGATGATATTATCAGCGCCGGTGTGGGTGCCGACTACTACCTTGGCAAAAACTTTAAGGTTGGTGCCGGTTACACCTACCAAGACCGCGACAGCAGCGTGAACAGCGGCGACTTTGACCGCAACATGCTGATGCTGCGCTTGACGGCAACTTACTAAGCCTTAAGATACCTTGGTTCAACAAGGAGGCCCTGACCATGATGCGTAAGTTATTCAACCTACGGATGATGGCGGGGCCTCTGGCTTTGGCGACTGTGGCTATTGGTGTGTTGGTGGCCCCTGCCCTGCAGGCTAACCCGCGAGATTTTTCAGCTGGGATTACCGATGCCAGCAGCATCCCCACCGCCCGCGATGCACAGAGTGCCGAATGGCAACAGAAGCAAGAAGCCGCTGCTGCGGCTGCGGAACAAGCGCTGAAAAGTGCGCCGGTGGATGCCAATGTGGCACCGGGGCAGTTGGCACCAGGGGATAAAATCCGCCTGACTGTTTTTGGTGAGCCTGACCTTTCGGGTGAATTTGACCTTGATAACACCGGTAGCTTATCTCTGCCGCTGGTGGGCGAAGTGCCCGCCCGTGGGCTTACCCCCCGCGAACTGGAGAAAAAGCTGACCAAAACGCTGGAGAATGGCTACTTGGTGGCACCGCGCGTGAGTGTGGAAGTATTAAGCTTCCGCCCGTTCTTTATTTTGGGTGAGGTGAACAAACCCGGCAGTTATCCGTTTGTGAACGAGCTGACCGTGATTAACGCGGTGGCAACCGCGGGCGGCTATACCCCCCGCGCCAAAACCGGCCAAGTGAAGCTGCAACGCGCCAACGACCCCACCCGCAAGGAAGAATGGGTGACCGAGGACGCCAAAGTGTTCCCCGGTGATGTGATTCGGGTGGATGAGCGGTTTTTCTAGGCTTGTTTCTGGGCTTGTTTGATAATCTAACCCAACTTCGAGAACATCTATTAACCAGCTTTACCGGCTGCGCCGATTTGCGTGCAGGCGCCACACATTTAGTGTTTGGTGAAGGTGCGGTGGGAGCACCGCTGCTGGTGATTGGTGAGGCGCCTGGGGCCGATGAAGACCGCATGGGGCGGCCCTTTGTTGGGCGCAGCGGCAAGTTGCTGCGACGATTATTGACTGAAGCTGGCTTTGGTGAGCAAGAGCTTTATATAACTAATACAGTGTTTTGGCGGCCACCGAACAATCGCCCACCAACACCTGCTGAAGTGCTTGATTGTGCGCCGTTTTTGCGTGAGCACATTCAGCTGGTGGCACCACGTGCGCTGTTGCTGGTGGGTGCCACCGCAGCGCGCGCGATTTTGCAGCGCGACGGCAGCATGGCGGCGCTACGCGATTGCTGGCATGCTGTTGATATGAATGGCGAAAAACGACCTGCGCGAGTGGTGTTTCACCCGGCATATTTACTGCGGAATCCACCGGCTACGCCGATTGTACAGCGGGATTTGGCGCTGGTGCGGACGGCAGTATTAAATAACAACTTTACAGCTATTTAATATTACCCCAAAGCTGCTGCACGCGTTGATCGCGGCCGCAATTCCAGCGGTAGAATTTATACTTGGTCGGATTTTTGTGGTGATAATTTTGGTGATAATCTTCGGCCGGCCAAAAGGTAGTAGCCGGTAAAACATCAACATTCACCTTTTGCTTCAGCTGCTTTTCAGCGGCAGCTAACACCTGCTGGACAATGGTTTTTTCGGCTTCGTTGGCGGTAAAAATCACCGGGCGGTAGGCGGCGCCACGATCACAAAACTGTCCGCCGTTATCGGTCGGGTCAATATGACGAACATAGTACTCCAGCAAGGCTTTATACTCTAGCTTTGCGGGGTTATAGGTAATTTGCACGGCCTCCACATGCGGCTGCTCGCCGGCTTTGGGGTGGTGGTAGTTTTCGTAGGTTGGGTTAGCAATGGTGCCGCCGGTATAGCCGGATGTAGCGGAAATAACGCCCGCCAATTTCAACATATCGCTCTCTACACACCAAAAACAGCCACCTGCGAGAATGGCTTGCGCAGTGGCAGTGGTGGTGTGCTCTGTTTTTGAAACAACAGGTTGGGCAGTGGCGGTGGTGGCCATAGCAAGGGCTCCAATTATCAAGGTCTTCCAGTTCATCGCAGGGCTTTCATTCATAACGTTTATTCTTTGAATATACCATGCAACTACTTTATTCTCTTATTGACACATTGTCTAATGGTCTCACTGCCTAGATTTTCTATTTGAACTGTATATCAATAAACGCTATATCTCGCTTGTAAGCTCCATCTTCCCTCCCGTAAAAAGGAAAAACGCCATGTGCGCCATCGATTGGCCTTTCGTCGCCGTCATGCTACTCTCCATTGCAGTTGCAATTTGTTTAACTGGTTTACCATTACTATTGACCATTCAGGATTTCACAGCAAAAAACCTTAGGTTATTGCTCGTACTTCTCTTTGCAGGAATCCTCACGCCTCCAGCAATGGTGTCTAGATTTTTCAATGGTGAAAAATCCTTTAGCATCGAATCCATCTGTAAACCCATTTCACCAAATTGAAGTATCAATCCAGCCTTCCCCGCCGCCCCGCAACGGGCGGCGTTCTTTGTTGAGTTATACCCATATTTAGCCTGAACCGTGGTGGCGCCTCCCCATCTCGAACAGCGGCCTTAGGATGATGGTTCCTCTGCGTCGTGCCAAAGGCACGCATACTCAAAGTGTCCAACTGAGCTAAGGCAAAATAAGAAGTTTGGTGGCGCCTCCCTGACTCGAACAGGGGACCTTAGGATTATGATTCCTCTGCTCTAACCAACTGAGCTAAGGCGCCGTAGCCGCGTGTTTATCTCCCCCCCAAGTCCTTGTCAACCAGCAATCTAAACCGCCGCCAACCCCGCCGCCAACTTACTGCCAACGCCCCCCCCCATCGCCAACTCCGGCTTGCCCCCACCCTTGCCATCCATCGCCGCACAGGCCGCCTTTACCATCTCACCCGCCGAGTAACTCCCCAGCAAGTCCTTGGTCACACCGGCCACCACGCTGGCCCGCCCATCCACCACGCTGCCCAGCACCACCACTCCGCTGCCCAGCTTGGCTTTCAGGGCCTCCACCGCCACCCGCAAGGCCTCACCATCCGCAGCCGGAACCTCCGCCACCACCCGCTTCACTCCACCCTTGTCGGTCACTTTGGCCAGCAACGCCGCCACATCCACCACCGGCCCCGCCGCCTTGGCGCCTGCTTTAGCGCCCTTTTGCAACGCTTCAATGCGTGCTGGAACATCACTCGCCTTGCACTTCAGCATTCCAGCACTGGTTTTCAACAGCTCGGCATCGGCATTAAAGCTCGCCAGCGCAGCAAGGTGCGTCACGCCCTCAATCCGCCGAATTCCCGCCGCCACACTGCTCTCCCCCACAATGCGGAAGGCCCCAATCTCGCCGGTCTGCGCCACGTGCGTCCCCCCGCACAAGTCCGCGGTCAGCAGGCCCACACTGTCGGGGTTGCCCACATAAACCACTCGCACCTCATCGCCATATTTCTCGCCAAACTGGGCCGTTGCACCACTTTGCACCGCGTCTTCCTTCGGCAAAATCCGCGTCACCACCGGCAAGTTGCGCCAAATCCGCTCATTCACCCAGCGCTCAACCTTCGCCAATTCCTCAGGCGTTACGGCTTTGGGGTGGGATATATCAAACCGCGTCCCCAGCTCATCTTGGCGGCTGCCGCGCTGCACCACATGGCTGCCCAAAATCTCACGCAACCCCGCAAACAAAATATGGGTGGCGCTGTGGTTGCGCATAATCGCCGCCCGCCGCGCCTCATCCACTTTTAACTCAACGGCTTGACCAACTGAAATATCACCTTTTTCAACATATAAAGTATGATTCCAAACACCATCGAGCATCTTCATCGTATCTTGAATTCTACCCTCACCACCAGACCAAATAACCTTACCTGTATCCCCAACCTGCCCACCACTCTCTGCATAAAACGGCGTCTGAGCAACAACTAAACCAACTATATCCCCTGCTTTCGCCTTTTTAACTTGAACCAATTTCACCTCTTTATTGGTTCCACCATCAGCAGGTTTAGCGTTAAACCCCGTCACCAAAGCGGTAACAATGCTCTCCGCCTGCGTCACCTGATACCCCAAAAACTCCGTCTTCCCCACACTCTCCTGCACCTCAAACCACACCTCATTCAGCTTGGCATCGCCACTGCCCTTAAACGCCGCACGGGCCCGCGCCTTCTGCTCGGCCATCGCTGCTTCAAAGCCCTTCATATCCACCGCCACACCACGGTTGCGCAGCGCATCCTGCGTCAAATCCAGCGGGAAGCCAAAAGTATCATAAAGCTTAAACGCCACATCGCCATCCAGCACCGCGCCGCTCTTCAAGCCCTTGCTCTCGCTCTCCAGCAACGCCATGCCCTGCTTCAGCGTGCGGCCAAAGCGCTCTTCTTCCAGCTTAATCACATCCGCCGCCATCGCCGCCCCGCGCTGCAACTCCGGATAAGCCTCACCCATCAGCCCCACCAACGTCGGCACCAGCTTATAAATAAACGCCTGCTCCGCCCCCAGCAAATGCCCGTGGCGCATCGCCCGGCGCATAATCCGCCGCAGCACATAGCCGCGCCCTTCATTGCTCGGCATCACGCCATCCACCATCAAAAACGTCATCGCCCGCAGGTGGTCGGCCACTACGCGCAGCGAAACATCACTCTCCGCCCCACGGCCATAATTCACCCCCGCCAGCTTGCCCGCCGCGCCAATAATCGCCTGAAATACGTCAGTCTCGTAGTTACTATAAACCCCCTGCACCGCGCACATCACCCGCTCCAGCCCCGCGCCGGTATCAATATTTTTCGCCTTCAGCGGCACTTTGCTGCCGTCTTTTTGCAGGTCAAATTGGGTAAACACATGGTTCCAAATTTCCATCCAACGGTCGCCATCTTCCTCGGGCGTGCCGGGGCGGCCACCGGCCACCTTTTTGCCGGTTGGGTCAAGATCATAAAAAATCTCGCTGCACGGCCCACACGGCCCGGTGTCGCCCATCGTCCAAAAGTTGGCACTGCTGGCAATTCTAATAATATCCCCCTTCGCCACGCCAATCTTCTTATTCCAAATCTCAAAAGCCTCGTCATCGTCATGATAAACCGTCACGCACATGCGCGCAGGGTCCAGCCCCAGCACTTTGGTCACCCACTCCCAGCCCCAGGTGATGCTTTCTTCCTTAAAATAATCGCCAAAACTAAAGTTCCCCATCATCTCAAAAAACGTATGGTGCCGCGCGGTGTGGCCCACGTTTTCAAGGTCGTTATGCTTGCCTCCTGCACGAACACAACGCTGCACGCTGGCGGCACGGCTCAGGCGGGTGTCCACACCGGTAAAATTATTCTTAAACTGCACCATCCCGCTGTTGGTGAACATCAGCGTCGGGTCGTTGTCGGGAACCAGGCTCGAACTCGGCACAATCACATGCCCCTTGGCCCTAAAATGCTCCACAAAACTCCGCCGTACTTCCGCCCCGCCCATCACCTTGCCCATCCCGCCGCTCTTCACTTTGCCTGCCATGATAAAACCCTTCTCAACACTGTTAACTCAATCCAGCAACCCTACCAAATCCGCCACAAAATACAACCAAAAAGCCACAAAAAAAGCCCCGTTTGTTACCAAACAGGGCCGATTCGCTCAGCATCAACGCCAACAATCAGTCTTCCTGAGGCGTCTCTGCAGGCGCATTAACAAACGGGTTTTTCACCGTCATTCTGCCATACTTACCGTAAGTAATGGTAACCTCAAACCCAAGCTTCTCCAAAACTTCAACAGTTCTTGGAAATACAACCTCACGCCATTTGACACTGGCATAGTTGTTCTCATGCCGAAAGCTCTTAAAAGCCAGAGTATCTTTAATTTTTTCAATCAACCCCAATATGCCATGGCTAAACTCCGAATGTAATTGCAACCTTGCAAAACAGATATTTAAAATTTCCTCAATCAAGGCATTGTAGCTCAGCAGTTGGCAATCCTGCGCCAACTCTTTAGCTGTCGGGCGCTGCTTTAAGCCATAAGCTTTCAAGATATCTTTCATCTCAAACTCCATCAGGAAGGTGTTTCTACTTTTGAGCACTTGCTCACCCCCAACCTACCAAATCCGCCACGAAAAGCAACTCAAAAGCCAGTTTACGTCGTTAATCCGTTACCCCCTTAACCCGTTCATCCGCCTCTTTCGGCATCTTCGCCACCAACTCGCCATGCATTTTTTGCAGGTAGTCCGCGCAAAACTTCGCCTCCTCCACCAGCGCCGCCTGCTCCAACTGCCCGCCTGCGGTCAGGTTTTTAACGGGATTTGAGCCATATTTTTCCAAAAAGCCCGAAATCGCCCCCTGCAACATCCCCGTCCCCAGCTTCATCTGCCACACCAGCGTTTGCTTCTCCAAAACCCGCAAGGCTTCACCTGCGGTCAACGCACAGGTCGGGGTCGGCAAGCACCCCTTCGCCTCACCGCGTTTCATCCGTGCAACGTTTTCATCATTGCCTTGCATAAGTGTCATATACTCATGCTCTTTGGGGCCCGATTGCACATAAACCCCGCCATCCCACCAGCACTTCAGCCCCTCCATCCCGCTCTTGTGCCAAATCGGCAGCAAAATGTAGCTATAAATCCCAATAACCCCTGCCAAAACCACCGCCGCTGCATTGAACATCGCTCTCACTTTCCTTATGCCACCATTTAACCCCAACCCGCATTCTGTTGCATCTTAAAAATAACAAAAGGCCCCGCAAAGGGCCTCTTGTCATGAGCAACACGTAACCAAAACTATCGGCCACGTGACTGCGCGTTACGCCGATCCGCCTCATCCAAAGCGCGGCGGTCCGCCGGGTGGTGAGACTTCACGCACGCGGCATAAGCCTCGCGATAACGATCAGAGAAATCGCGATACTTCTTGCGCCGCCGCAGTTTAATCACGCGGTCAAACTGGTCGCAAAGCTGAATCAGCTTCTTACCCAGCACTCCCGGCTTCAGCGGCTTGGCAGCCTTAGCCAACACCACCAGTTTCTTAGAAGCTGCCTTTTTCGAGGGCTTCTTCTTAACCGGCTCCTGTACCGTTGGCACAACTGCCTTGCGGGCCACTGGCTTACGCAGAACTGCCGCTTTCGCCACACGCTTCTTCTTGGTCATCGGTTTCTCCATGCAACTCTGCCTCACCCTACAAAGCAGCATTGGTGTCAAAAACGGTTCGAGTGAGATACCTACATGTATACCAAAAAGCAAGCTCTCGTCAACTACTTAACTCCGCACATTCTCATAAAATCTCTCAATCGCCGCCACCGCCCGCGCCGGCATAAAATCCCCCATCTCCCACACCACCCGCCGTGGCCCACCGGCATAAGCCATGCGCAACGCCGCCGCCAAACTCGCCACATCATCCTTCTCTGCCCATACCACCCCTTCACGCCCCGCCAAAAACTCGCTCGGCCCCTCACTGCGCGTGCACACCAACGGCAACCCATGCGCCATGCCTTCCAAAATAGTCAAACCAAACGGCTCATACCGTGCCGCGCTTACCAACACATCCAGCTGCGCATACTCCGCCGCCATCTCCGCACACTGCCCCACCAACTCAATCCGCGCGTCCCCCGCAATCAACCGCTCCAACTCCCCCCGCTGCTCCCCCTCCCCCACAATCCGCAACCGCACGTTATACTTTTCGCGAAGCGAACCAAGGCTTCCCCCTTGGGCGTAGGCGGGCAAGCCGAAAGCTTCTTGAAACGCCCGCACCAAAACATCCATTCCCTTTACCTTATGCAACCTACCCACACTCCCAAACACCACCAAACCATCCCCACGGCCACTCGCAACAAACCCCGAATTAATACCAAATTCACCGTGTTTGCGCATGCTTAAATCAGGCAACCAATTGCCAATCACCTGCACTTTCCCCGCAAAATCACTCCCAATTTCTTTTTTCTGCCAGTTGGCAATACAAATCACCCCATCGGCATGCTGCATCTCTTTGTTTTTCCAGCGTAAATGCAATGTCGAAATCCACTTAATCCCGCGCCGCTTCGCCGCCCGCCCCGCCCATGTGTTGGCCCCGCCAAGGTGGCAATGCACAATATCCGGGCCAAATCCATCCATAAGGCGCCCCAAAACCCACCCCAAAAGCCACTTCGGCACCCACGCCGGAACCGCATAAATCTGGGCCTTTTTCACACTTTTTCGCCACCAATCCAACCGCTCCTGTTGCCCCCTGCCCCACCCCGCCTGCACCACCACCAAAACCGTGTGCTCGGCTGCTGCCAACAACCCCGCAAGGTCCGCCGCATACCGCTCACTTCCGCCAAAATTGACCACCCTCGCCACATGCACCTGCATTATACGCAAAGTTAAACCGCCCCCGTTTGCCGCTTGGCCAAAAGCTCAGCAAAATAGCGGTCGGCATGGAAACTACTGCGCACCAGCGGCCCACTCGCCACCTGCAAAAACCCCTTCATTTTCGCCTGTTCTTCATAATAAGCAAACATCTCTGGCGTCACATATTCCATCACCGGAAAATGCTGCAAACTTGGCCTCAGGTATTGCCCAATCGTAATAAAATCCACCTCCGCCGCGCGCAAATCATCCATCACCTGCAGCACTTCATCACGGCTTTCACCCAAGCCCACCATCAAGCCACTCTTGGTAAAAACTGGATAATCCGCCAACTCCTTCACCCGCTGCAACAGCCGCAAACTGCCAAAATACCGCGCTCCCGGCCGCACGGTGCGGTATAGTCTCGGCACCGTCTCCAAATTATGATTATAAACATCCGGTCGCGCCGCCACCACCACCGCCAATTGGTCTTCTTTGCGGCGGAAATCCGGCGTTAAAATCTCCACCGTGGTCTGCGGCGCCTGCGCCTTAATCGCCGCAATGCACGCCGCCCAGTGCCCCGTGCCGCCATCCGCCAAATCATCGCGGTCCACACTGGTAATCACCATGTGCTTCAGGCCCAACTCCACCGCCATCTGTGCCAAACTGGCGGGCTCGTGTGGATTCACCTCATTCGGCCGCCCGGTTTTAATATTACAAAATGCACACCCGCGCGTGCACGTATCCCCCAAAATCATCACCGTCAAATGTCCACTCGCCCAGCAATCGCCAATGTTTGGGCACGCCGCCTCCTCACACACCGTGTGCAATTTCTTCGCCCGCACATTCGCCACCAGCTCAAAATATTTCGGGCTCGTCGGCGCCTTTACCCGCAGCCAGTCTGGCTTCGCGCTACGATGAGCAATCCCCCCCTCCGGCTTATAACTCCGCCCCACGCCACTTATCCGCCGCTTCCGCGCATCAAAAACACTATCCCCCTCACCATCCACCAGCGGCGGAACACGATCCCCCGCTTGCCTCGCCAAGCCAGGCGTAGCATCTGGCACATCGGCATAGCCAAGCTCCGCCACGCCATCATTGGGAATTCCCGCCGCCGCCAGCTCTGCCCGCACCCCCGCACGGTCTTCACTTAAAGCAATCTGCACTTTCAAAACCATACAAGCAACCTACCCCAAAAAAACCAAAAAGGCCAGCCAAAGCCAGCCTTCTCAGTATTGCGGTGCATCATGTTTGCGGCAACTCAATGCCATTCTCATAGCACCAAACAACCAGCCGAAGCTCCTGCTGCAACAGCTTATGCAGCCACAGCCAATCGTTTTGGATAGCCCCCAAAACGTTCACCTGCAGCTTTTCGCTCACTGCGGCAAAGTCGTCGTCTTCTGCTGCCTGCTTCAAGCACTCTTCGATAGTTATGCGCTGCACTTCACACACAACATCAACGTCATGGATAACAGGCATATCCAACATCACAGCCATTGCTATCTCCACCAAAAGGAACGAAGGATGATTCCTCCTTGCTCTTTACATACCCACAATCCTATTAAAAATCAACAGCCAAACCTTATTTCCAAAGGTAAACACACACCACGCCCGCCAAAATTAACGCACCACCCACTGCCACCCCCATCGTAAACTGCACTTCCCGAAACAACACAAACGCCGCCAACGCCACAAAAATCGGATAACTCATCTCCACCACACTCACCATCGTGGCATTTTGCCGCTGAATGGCCCACGCACTCAGCAAATTCAGCGCCACCAAGGCGGCAATTTGCAACATCATCCACCCCACCAACGGCGGGCTTAACAGCTTGCTCACCTGTCCCCACTCCTTGCCCAGCGCCGTCATCACCCCATAAATCAACAGGCTGCCCACACTCCCCACCAGCATCACCACATGCCCCGGCACAAATTTCACCAAATGGCCAAAAACTGCATAGCTTACTCCCATTGAAGCCGCCGCCGCCAGCGCCAACCAAAACCACGTCATGCCGCAAACCCCCTAAGCATTTATCACCCGCCCCTCGGCACTCAACACCGCCTCGCCCATCATTTCACTCAGTGTGGGGTGCGGCAGGCAGGCATGGATAAAATCCGCCTCCACCGCCTCCACGCTACGGCCCAGCACAAAGGTGCTAATCATCTCAGTGGCCTCGGCACCCAAAATATGCGCGCCCAAAAGCTCGCCGGTGGCAGCATCAAAAATCACCTTCACCATACCGGTTGGTTCGCCCAGCGCCAGCGCCTTGCCGTTGGCTTGGTAGGCATAGCGCCCCACCTTAATCTTGCGGCCCGCCGCCACCGCCACTGCTTCGGTTAGGCCCGTGCTCGCCACCTGCGGCATGCAGTAGGTGCAGCCCGGAATATTATCATACCGCAGCGGGTGCGGCAGATGCCCAGCCTTCTTGGCCACAAAAGCCATATGCTCTGCTGCAATCACACCTTCATGGCTGGCCACATGGGCAAGCCACGGCGCACCGGCCACATCCCCAATCGCATAAATATGCGGGCTGGCAGTGCGGTAAAAATCATCCACCACAATCGCCGCCTTCTCCACCACCACCCCACCTTCCGCCTTGCCGCTGTGGCCCATTTTCGGCGCAGGCAAATTCAGCCCTTCCACATTCCCCACCACCCCAATCGCCAAAATCGCCCGGGCAAACCGCCGCTTTTCGCCATTAATCACCACACTAACGTCCTGGTTCCTGGCTCCTGGTTCCTGGCTACCTAAACTCTCCACTTTGGCGCCAACAACAATCTCAATCCCCGCCTTCTCCAGCTCCTTTTTCAACAACGCCGAAATCTCCTCATCCTCCGCTGGCACAATTCGCCCCTGCGCTTCCACCAGCGTCACCTTGCAGCCCAACGCGGCGTAAAACGATGCAAATTCCACCCCAATCGCGCCACCGCCCACCACCAGCAAACTGGCGGGCATTTCAGGGGGAACCATCGCCTCCCGCGCCGTCCAAATCAGCTTGCCGTCGGCCTCCAGCACGCCCTTAATCTGCTTGGCCCGTGCCCCGGTCGCAATCACCGCATAATCAAACGCCACCTTGCCCACACCACGCACCTCCAGCTCTTTATCACCACTAAAAGCCGCCTCGCCGCGCAACACCTCAATCTTATTTTTCTTCATCAAAAATTCCACGCCCTTGCTCAGCTTGCCCGCAACCTCGCGGCTGCGCGCAATCACCTTGGCAAAGTCAAAACCCTTGTCTTCCACCTTCAACCCAAACTCATCGGCATGCGCCACCAGCCGCCGAATTTCCGCCGCCCGCAGCAACGCCTTGGTGGGGATGCACCCCCAATTCAAACAAACACCCCCCAAAGCCTCGCGCTCAATAACAGCCACCTTAAACCCCAACTGCGCCGCCCGAATCGCACAAACATACCCCCCCGGCCCACCACCAATCACCACCACATCAAATTTGCGCACATCCATCTTCATACCCTCACTTTTTTCTCATACTCTGCTGCAAAGCATATAACATCCTTGAAACTTCTTGATAATCCAATCGATATTGCGCCACCTGCATACTCTGCAAATAACCAAACTCACCACAAAAGTCCAACCAAACTCTGCTTTCTTCAGCACTCCCTAAAGCAATCTGAATAAACTTCACTTTATCCGCCACACTCATATTCTTACTTAATCCTTCAGCAATATTAGCACAAACACTCCGGCTACTTCGTCTTAATTGGTCTGCAATTCCACCAAATTGTTCAGTTTTAGGCCATTCTAAACTTAGTTTATGCAACTCAATCGCCAGTCGACGACTCAACTTATAAACCTTCAAATCCTCATAACCAATGTAACTCATGAGCACATCCCTCAATAAGCTAACAACTATCAACTACCAACTATCAACACCGAAGGTTTCTCAAGATACCCACAAATTGCCGCCAAAAGCTCCGCCCCCAGCGCCCCATCAATAACCCGATGGTCCACACTCAGCGTCAGCCGCAAAATGTTGGCCTTATCCGCCGCCCCAACAGCCAGTATCGCCGCCTGTGGCGGATTAATAATCGCACTAAATTCCTCAATCCCATACATCCCAAGGTTAGAAATGCTAAAGCTGCCGCCCTCATACTGCGCTGGCTTCAATTTACCCGCCCGCGCATCCGCCGCCAGCTGTTTCATTTCACTCGAAATCGCGGTCACCGCCTTCTGGTCAGCATTGGCCACAATCGGCGTAATCAAGCCACCTTCAATCGCCACCGCCACCGCAATATCCACATTTCCCCACTGCACCACGCTATCACCACTTGCCCCGGACACCGATCCGGGGTTCCACGCCGCATTGGCCGCCGGATAATCCCGCAGCGCCAGCGCACTCGCTTTAATAATCAAATCATTCACCGATATCTTCACCCCCTGGCCACCTGGTTCCTGGTTCCTGGTTCCTAAGTATTCATTCAACTCAGCCCGCATCGCCATTAATCGCGATAAATCTGCACTGCGCTTCAGGTAAAAATGCGGAACACTCTGCTTCGCTGCGGTCAATCGCGCCGCAATCGCCTTGCGCATCGGCGTCAACTTCACCACCGCATCGGGCTTGCGCACCACACGGCGCGCACCACCACTGGCTTGCGCATTTTCAATATCCGCCGCCACAATCCGCCCCGCCGGCCCACTCCCCGCAATCCCCGCCAAATCCACGCCCTTCTGAGCCGCCAATCGCTTGGCCAACGGGCTGGCCTTCACCCGCCTACCAACAGAAACCACAGCAGGCTGCACCACCACTGGCACCGCAGGCACCACCACAACTGGCTGAGCCACTGGCTGAACAGGCGCAGCAATACTAACAGCAGCTTGGCTCGCCGGAGCCGAAACGGCGGAGGAGGCCAAGCGGCCTTTCGGCATGTACCCCTCCGCCACACTCTCATCCTTCCCGCGCAGCACCGCAATCGGTGCCCCAACCGGCAAATCCGCACCAATCTCACCCACAATCAAGTGCAGAATCCCATCATCGCTGGCCTCCACTTCCATGGTGGCCTTGTCGGTTTCCACTTCAGCCAGCACATCACCAGCCGAAATCTTATCGCCAATTTTCTTCACCCATTTCGCCAACCGCCCCTCGGTCATCGTGGGCGAAAGCTGTGGCATCAAAACATCAATCGGCATGTTGAATCTCCTCATTTACAACCACTGAATAATCATTAAACCCCAGCAAATCCACAACAACAAAAGCCAAAAAACAACCCATAAACAAACTCACCAACAAGCACGTCAGCTTAAACCACCAAGGCCAAACAATCTCCAGCTTCTGCGAAGTCTCCAAACTCTTCTCAATCTTTTTCATCACTCTACTTTCCCATCATCTTTTTGAACATCCAAGCATCAACTGGCATTTTATGTTCTCCTATTCAACTTGAAATTTCTTGGTCTTCAACCACGCCTGATACATCCCAACCGAATTCTTACTAAACAGCTGCATATTCTCAGGCAAAGCATCAACATCAAACCACTTAAAGCTATCATATTCGCCATCAATAGCCGTTCTTTCATCCTCACAAATAGCCGTAAACACCAACGCCAGCGATTGCATCTCATCACCATTCGGATAAGTATT
Source organism: Pseudomonadota bacterium (assembly GCA_009927255.1). GTDB lineage: Bacteria > Pseudomonadota > Alphaproteobacteria > UBA2136 > UBA6156 > RFNJ01. Next base: position 16,530 of record RFNJ01000101.1, read on the forward strand.
TATAACCTTGTCATATTTACTCAAAAACCCAATCGGCGTCAGTTGGCTTGGCTGTAACTTCAACCCAACTTCTTCATAAACCTCGCGCAACGCACAAGCCGTAATATCTTCTTTAGGGTCCATATGCCCACCAAACGATGCCCAAACATTCAAGTCTTTGCGCATCCCAAGCAAAATTTGGCCTTTGGTATTGGTAATCACAATTTCAGCACCAATCCCAATCAAAAGCTGGCTTCCCCAAACCTGCCGCAACTTCCAAACATAACTCCCCACAAAACCCATCTATTTTGCCACCATTTTGCTAACTTCACGCACAATATCTTCAACCTGAGGAACACAAAGAGTTTCAAGATTAGAAGCATAAGGAAGAGGAATAGGCAGCTGGCTCATCCTCACCACCGGCCCATCCAACTCATCCCAGCAATTATCAGAAATCACCGCCATCACTTCCGCCCCCACCCCCGCCGCCGCCCACGTCTCTTCCAGCACCACGGTACGATGGCACTTGCTCACACTCGCCACAATCGCCGCCACATCCAGTGGGCGCAAACTGCGCAAATCCAGCACTTCGCAGTCAATTCCTTGCTTGGCCAATTCTTCAGCAGCAGCCAAAGCCTTCACCACCATCATCGAATACCCAATCAGCACCACATCCTTGCCCTCGCGCACCACGCGGGCCTTGCCAATCGGCAGCACATAATCCCCTTCCGGCACTTCGGCTGAAAGCCCATACAGCACCTCATGCTCCAAACAAACAACAGGCGCATTGTCGCGAATCGCCGCCTTCAGCAACCCCTTGGCATCCGCCGCATTGCTCGGTGCAATCACTTTCAATCCCGGAATATTCATATACCAGCTGGCAAAGTCCTGGCTATGCTGCGCCGCCACGTGCGCCGCCACACCATTCAGGCCCCTAAACACAATCGGGCAGCCCACCTTCCCCCCACTCATGTAAAGCGTCTTAGCCGCGCTGTTCAAAATATGGTCGGTTGCCAGCAAGGCAAAATTCCACGTCATATATTCCACAATCGGCCGCAAACCCGCCATCGCCGCACCCACCGCAATACCGGTAAACCCAAGCTCAGCAATCGGCGTATCCACCACACGGGCGGGCCCAAATTCCTGCACCATCCCTTGGCTGCACTTATAAGCACCCTGATAATCCGCCACTTCTTCACCCATCAAAAACACGCTCTTATCCGCGCGCATCTCCTCGCTCATCGCGTCCCGAATCGCCTCCCGATACGTCATCATCGCCATACATAGGTTCCTTTCTTGTCAATCATTCCATGCCATGCCAAAGTACGGCCAAGTTCGCAGTTGCCATATCTTCCCTCTCTTTTCGCAAAGGAAATCCCATGACCAATCCCCCCTACCGGCTGGACCTCAATCCCGCCATCACGCAAATCGTTGAACATATCAAGCATGCGTGCACCCCACCCGAAGACGGCAGCCCGCTGCCTCCCTTCGCACTGGCGTTTGCCACATTTGCGTTGGAATACCGCGCCAACAACCTGCCGCCAGTGCCCCTGAGCACGGAAAGTGCTAAGCATTGGAAGCTGATGGCCAACATCGGCCTGGTTGCCTACAATGAAGAAGGCGGCACTGGCTACTGGACTGAACTTGCCACCACCGAAATCTTCCCTCGCCTCGGCATCCGGCGCAAGCCGAAGCCCAAAGGCAGCGGCGGTGGCGACAAACCAACGCTGGCACTGGTCAAGCCAGAAGACGAGGCCCCCCCGCCCGAACCAGCGGTTGGCCAAGTCATCAAGCTCTCCAGCACCAACGGCACGGGTAGCTCTCCAAACCAGCCCCCCCAACCCGCCGAGTAACGCACAAGCAGCAGCCCATGCCTTCTGTCCCCCAGAAAGCATGGGCTGCCTACGTTGCGCAAAATGCATTATCATAGCCGCTCCTTGCCTGAATCATAACCTAATGGTAAATGCATACCGTCAAGCAACCTCCAACCACCACGAGGCTCCGCATGTCTACCGAACCGTTTCCCACCGACAAGGCAATCCATGCCTTGGCGCAGAAACTGATCACCGCCGGCAACAATGAGCCCGAATCTCTGCTGGCTCAGGCCGTTCTGAACTACGGCCTCGCCTACCAGGCTGGCCTTCAGCCACTCTATGGCTCGTACAAGGACGCCGACCATCAGGGAGCGATCATGACCAACACCGGGCTCATCGCCCTGGTCGAGGTCAACTGTCGCGCTTGGTACCACCTCACTCCGGGCATCAAGGAAACCTGCATCTGGACTCCGCTTGCCGACATCATCTTCCCGATGATCGGCTTCAAAAAGCCCGGTTAAGCAACCAGCAGCCCAATCGCGCCACAAGGTGCGGTTGGGCTGCATTATTAATTGAACCTCCTCCATCCCCATCACACCGGCACCACATCCGTCCAAAGCTCACTCTCATCGGGCCGCGGTGCCGTGGTGGCCACCTCGGCAATGCGGTTCACTTCGGCCTTAATTGCCTCATCTGCCGCATCAAACACCGTCTCCTCAATCTTGCAATGCTGCATCAAGTATCTTTGCATCCGTGCAATGGGGTCGCGAGCCTCCTTAATATGTTCCACATCTTCCCGTGTCCGATACTTCGCCGGGTCACTCATGCTATGCCCACGGTAGCGGTAAGTGTCCATCTCCAAAAGGTAAGGCCCCTTCCCCGCCCGACAATGCACCGCCGCCTTACGGCACGCCGCCAAACACGCAAAAAAGTCCATCCCATCCACCTTTTCACCGGGGATGCCAAACGGCTCGCCCCGCTTCCACAGCTCCCCCGCCGCCGCACGCGGCACACTGGTGCCCATGCCGTATTGATTATTCTCAATCACAAATACCACCGGCAGCTTCCACAAGGCCGCCATGTTAAAGCTCTCAAACACCTGCCCGGCATTCATCGCGCCATCGCCAATAAACGTAAAGCACACATCCTTATTCGCCTGCCCCAGCACGTCATTGCGATACTTCGCCGCATACGCCAAACCCGCCCCCAGCGGCACCTGCGCCGCCACAATGCCGTGGCCGCCCCAAAAGTGCTTGCTCGGCTCAAACATGTGCATGCTGCCGCCTTTTCCCTTAGAAATCCCAATCCGCCGCCCCGTCAACTCCCCCATCACCTCTTCACCGCTCAGGCCACACACCAACGCCAACGCATGGCAACGGTAGCTGGTAATAAAATCATCATTCGCTTGGCTCGCTGCCTTGGCCCCCGCCGCCACTGCCTCTTGGCCAATATACAAATGGCAAAATCCGGCAATTTCCTTCTGCTGATAAAGGCTCGCTGCCTTCTCCTCAAACCGCCGCATAAACAACATCTGCCGGTGCCACTCCAGCAACTCGGCCTTGCTCAAACCTAGCGCCACATGCGGCGCCTCCGCAGCTCCCTTACCGGCACCGTTCACAGGGGCCTTCGCCACTCCTTTTTCATTTTTGCTGTGTTTGGCAATTTCCGCAGCAAGCATGGCAAAATTCCTTATGTTTAAAAGCCGTTTTCAAGCTGCCGCATCCTGCCCAAAACCCACCGCAAAAGCAACCAAATTCCATGCTGCACCGCACCATCCATCATACAGCTTGACACCCCTCCCCCATCCCCCCTAAAAATAATCACTCAAGCAGT
>RFNJ01000163.1 GCA_009927255.1 Pseudomonadota bacterium
TTCTAGCCAACGCGAGCAAGCCGAAATCAACCTCGTCCGTCGTCTCAAGAATCTCGGCATCGGGTTCAACGATTACCAACATACCCTCTTCAAAATCGGTCCAAAAGAGTATGCCTGGTATGACTATTTCGGCAACGAACTTGGCAAAACCACAACTACAGAACTTGAAGCATTAAAAGCGCTCATCTGGCTCGGTCGCGTCTGGGAAGAAAACCTCCCCAATGGCCAAGTTAAGCTCACACTCAGCAGCGATTTACCAGTCACGATGGCACGCTAAAAAGCACCCAAACGCACAGGCTCCACCCGGAGCCTGTTGCTATTTAAAAAAGCACCTATTTCCGCTCCACCGCCCGAATCGCCCCCACAATCTCCCGCCCAAACGCGCCGCTGCCCATCGCCCGCAGCGCCTCATCGCGGCCCAGTGCCTTACGGTGCGCACGGTCGCTGGTCATCGCCACATAGGCATCGCAGGCGCCCAAAACCTTGGCCATTTCGTTCATTTCCTCGCCTTTCAGGCCGTAAGGATGCCCACTGCCATCCACCCGCTCATACATTTGCCGAATCACATCCACCACCGGCAAATCAAAATCAAGTTGGCCCAGAATGGCTACCGACTGGCTCACATGGTCCTCCATCTCTTTGCGCTCAGCAGGCGAAAGTTTGCCCTTCTTGCTCAACACATCGCGGCGCACCAGCATCCGTCCCACCGCCGCCAGCTGCGCGGCATAATAAAGGCTCGCCCGCTCCCCCACGCCCAGCCGTAAATGGTTCCCCACCTGCACCGCCAAGCGCGCCACGCGGCTGTGGTGGCCGGAAAGATAAGGGTCCCGCGCCTCCACCACCCGCACCAACGCCTCCATGGTTTGCCCCAGTAACTTCACCCGCGTCTTGTTGCGCTGGCCCATCAGGTGCAGTGTTAAAGCCAGCATCAGGGCCGAAAGCACCACCACCAGCAACGTCACAATCATAAACAACCCCGGCTTATAAATCCCCATCACCGCCAAAGCATCTGCGCTGGCATATTCCTGCAACAGCGCCAGCGGCGTGCCCACAACCTGCTTCAGGGTCGCAAACACCGGCTTATTATCCACCACACTTTCCTGCACCACGCGGCCGCTGCCCAAACGCTCTTCCAGCTTGATAAACGGCTCGTTCAAATCCGCCAGCGCTGTGCGCCCCACCACCACCGCCTCACCGTTCACATTCTGCACCATCGCGGTGCGCTCGCCTTGGCGGTCAAGCGGCGTCGCCGCCACCAGTTCCGCCAATTTATCGCCTACCGGCAAACTCAGCCACAAAAGCGCAATCACCCGCGAATCCGTACCATCCCCCAGCCCCGGCGCCCGTATCGGCCGCACAATATCCATCACCACAACGCCATTCACCAACCGCAGCGGCCTAAACACCCCAACTCCCTCACCCATCAAACTCGCCAACAACCCACGGTCTCGCACCATCTCTGGCACTACCCCCTGCCCCAGCAAAATCTGCCCATCCGGCAGCACAATATGTCCGCCCTGCATCTTGTTTTTGCTCACAAACTCCCGCAGCAAAGCCTCCATATAAGGCTGCTGCGCCTGCATCGCCTGCGCCAATTGCGGGTCACCACTCGCCGCACTCTTGCCAATTTCCGCCACAAAAAGCCGCACCGTCTCGGCATTGGCTACACTGTCCGCCATTTTCGCCACGCCACTCAGCCACTCACTCACCACCGCGCTGCGCCCCTGCCCTTGCAATTCCACGCGGGAAGACGTCTCCTCCACCAGCTGGCTAAACCGCTGGTTCACCAGCAATTGCGCCGCCATAAAGCCCGCCAGCAGCGCCATCCCCACCACCAGCAGTACCCAGCCCATAAAGCTTTTCAGCGGCACCGCCCCCTTATAAGCCACCCCACGGCCAGCCGCCGCCCGCGCCGCCGGCATAGCTTTTGCTTCCGCCACAACCGGCGCCGATTTCACTTTACGATTTATTTTCTCAGCCATGGTGGTCACTTTCCCTTGTTGTGGCTCTTTTTGTGGCGTTGCGCATCAGCGCCGCGCCGGTTTCACAAAAACCCAGCGGCTGCGCGCATTCACGGCATAGTATGGAGTATATTGCCGCACATACTCATCACGCAACGGTTCTGTCGCCAGGTTGTCCAAAATATAATTCTGCCCCTCAAGCTCCACCGCCAGCACGGCGTGGGGAATATCCCGCACCGCATCATGCACCACCACCATCCGCAGCGCACTTTCCGGCCAGCCCAGCGCACGCAACGTATAGTACTTCAAAATCGCATAATCTTCACAGTCGCCACTACGCTGAATAAACTCGCCCGGCGTCTCCCAATAGTCACTCATCCCCCAGTTATCATCATCGGTAATGTAGTCAAAGCGGTTCACCCAGCGGTTCACCCGCACCATCTGCTCTTCCGCGCTCATGCCGCGCCACTCGGCCAGCTCGGCGTACCACGCATCGCGCTTGGCCGGGCAATCCCCCCGCTTACAAAGCCCAAACATATTTTCCGCCCGAATCCGCTCCAAAGCCCGCACCCATTTCGGAATACTCTCAATCCGGTCCATCTGAATCTCAATCATCCCAAACAGCCCACTCGCCCAGCCTGGCAGCGGCAACACAGCAAACACCAGCAAGGGTAAAAGGATCAAAAACCGCCCCATCACCGCTCCGTCAACGCCACTTCCCGCGCCTTATTAATCGGCTTCAGCAGGTACTGAAGCACGGTTTTCTGGCCGGTAATAATGTCCGCCGTCGCCACCATCCCGCTCTTAATCGGCAGCTTGGCGCCCTTATGCAGCAAATAATTCTTCTTGGTGCGCACCTGCACCTTAAAATAGGTCTCGGTTTGCCCATTGCCCCGCGCTTTTTCTTCCGTAAAACTGTCGCCGGAAATACTCTCCACCACCCCATCCAACCCCCCATAAATCGAGAAATCATAAGCCGAAATCTTCACCTTCACCGGCAAATTAGGCCGAATAAACGCCACATCCTGCGGCTTCACCTTGGCCTCCACCAGCAAGGTTTCTTCCAAAGGCACCAGCTCCACAATGTTGGCATTGGCCTGCACCGCTTGGCCAATGGTATTAACCAACACCTGCTTCACCTCCGCACGCACCGGGCTTCTCAACACCGTGCGGTCAACCCGCCCAATATCCGCCTGAACCCCTGCGCCAAGCCGATTAAACTCCTCCGTCAACTTGCCCAGCTCATCCCGCGCGGTGTTCTTAAATTTCAAAACGCCTTCCTCCAGTTTGCCCTGCGCCTCGCGCACCGCCGCCTCCGCTGCCGGCACCGCCGCCACCGCAGTATTGCGCTCTTTCCTCGCCTCCACCACCGCTCGCTCAAGCCGCAAAACGTCCACTTTAGAAATCGCGCCGCTGTCCAAGTAAGGCTTGGTCATATCATACTCCTGCTGCGCCAGTTTCAGCGCCTCGCTGGTGCCGCTCAGCTTGCTGCGCGCATCGTTCAGCTCTTGCCGCCGCTGCTCCAATTGCTCGCGTAAAATCTTGGTGGTGCTCTCCAGCTCACTCTTGCGGTTCTCAAAAAGTTTAGTGGTCTCCTCCACCAAAATCGGCGTTTTCTCCAACATTTCAGCGGGGAAAACCAACCCCTCCCCACTCAACTCCGCCTGCAACCGCAACACATTCGCCTGCAAATAATCCCGCCGCTGCACCTTCTCGCCCACACCAGCAGCGGCAGTAGCATCATCCAACCGCACCAATTCCTGCCCCGGTTCCACAATATCCCCCGCCCGCACCAAAATCTCCTTCACCACGCCACCCTCAGGGCTGCCCACCGCCTGCACTTTGCCACTCGGAATCACCTGCCCCTGCCCATGCGTCACCTCATCCAGCGGCGCAAAACTGGCCCATAAAATGAATATCCCCACCAAACTCAGCAACATATAAAACAGCAACCGCGCCGCCGGATGCGCCCCCCGCAACGTCGCCTGCCGCACATCATCCATAAAGTCGCCATCATCCCACGCATCGCTTTGGAATACATCGTGCCACAGCTTCCTAAACTTGCTGCCAAAATCCCGCTGTTCGTCTTTGCTCACCGCCACACCCAGCCGCCGCGCCAGTGCATTGTCCAGCAAGTCCACCCGCCCTTCATTTGCCGCAGCAGGCGCTTTTTCCACGGTCTTCTTACTATTTGCCATCGCTCACATCCTTCATGTTCTTCACGCCCAGCGCCGCCAAAACCTTCTCTTTCGGCCCATCGGCAATCACCTTGGCATCGTCAATCACAATCAATCGGTCCACCAAATCCAACATGCTCGGGCGGTGGGTAATCAAAATAAACGTCCGCTCGCGCAGCCACTTTTTCAAGCGGTCTTTCACCCAATTTTCGCTGGTCGCGTCCATTTCGCTGGTCGGATCATCAAAAATCACCACTCGCCCATCATGCATCAATGCCCGCGCCAGCCCCACTGCCTGCCGCTGCCCGCCACTCAGCATTTCGCCACGCTCACCAACTGGCAAATCCAACCCCAACGGATGCCGCCGCACCAACCGATAAGCCCCACTCACCTCCACCGCCTGCATAATGTCCGCATCACTCGCCTCAGGGTTCGCCAGCAGCAAGTTATCCCGCAAAGTTCCTCTAAACAGGTGCAAATTCTGCGGGAAGTAGCACACCTGCTTCCTCAACTGCACCGGGTCAAGCTGCGCCAAATCCAAGCCATCAATCCGCAACCGCCCCTGCTGCGGCTCATAAAGCCCCAAAATCAGCCGCGCAATCGTGCTCTTGCCGCTCCCCGCCCGCCCGACAATCCCCACCCGCTCACCCGCCTTAATCGTCAGGTTAATCTCATGCAAACTCAGCAGTTTACTGCCGGGATAGGCAAAATTCACCTTATCCAGCACAATCTCCCCGCCAATCACGGGATGATGCACAAACCGCTGCCCCTCTGCCCGCTCCACCGGCGCCGCCATGAATTTCGTCAGGGTCTCCAGCGCACTCACCACCTGCGCCCAGCGCACATACAGCCCCGCCAACTGGCTCACCGGCGCCATCGCCCGCATCACCAACATGCTGCACGCCACCAACGCACCGGTGGTCATCTGGCCATCCACAATCAAATAAACGCCCCACACCATCATGGTCACATAAATCACCTGCCCGCTCCAGTAAGCAAAATTCAGTGCCAAGTTATTCAAAAACTTAATCTTCGTCCCCGCCCGCGCGGTGGCACCGGTCACGGTTTCCCAAACGCCTTGGGCATGGCTATGGCTGCCAATCGCTTTAATGTTCTCCAAAGCATTAATAGTTTCAACCAGATGCCCGTGTTTCAAATCCGTTTCGCGCGCAATCTCGCGTGAAAGCTCCATCATTTTCGCCTGCAAAAGCATACAAACCGCCATAACCACCGGTATCGCCAAAAGCGGCAGAATTGCTAATGTTCCACCCAAAAGATAAATCACCGCCACAAAAAACAACATAAAAGGCATATCCACCAAAGCCACAATCGTCCCGCTGGTAAAAAAGTCCCGCAAACTGTCATAATCCCGCAGTTGGTTGGCCAATGCTCCGGCACTCATTGGCTGCTGTTGCAGGCGTAAATTTAATAATTGCGCATAAATTTTACTGGCCAATAAAACATCCGCCCCCTTCCCCGCCACATCCACAAAATAGGCGCGCAACTGCCGAAAAATCGTATCAAACGTATAAGCCACCAGCGCCCCAATCGCCAAAACCCACAACGTCTCAAACCCCGCATTCGGCACCACGCGGTCATAAATATTCATCACAAAAAGGGGCGAAACCAACGCCACCGTATTAATCACCAACGCCGCCAAACCCACCTTATAATACAACGGCTTAAACTGGCTAATCGTCCCCCAAAACCATTGCCGCGCTGGGTTATTCAGCTCTTGTTGCACCACCGTTTGCAACGTCGCCTTCACCAAAATCAGCACTCCGCCATAAACCCGCTCAAACGCCGCAATGCCCCGAATGTCCTCCTCCTCACCACTAAACGTATCAACAATCACAAATGTCTCTTCAGCTTCGCCTTCTCCACCGCGCACTCCGCGCTTTTCCTTCAAAATCACCGCCCGCCCCATTTCGCCACGGCTGTCCACCAGCATCGCTACCGCTGGCAGGGTTTCCGCCACAATATCCGCCGCCGCCCGCCGCACCACGCGGCTGTTAAATCCCGCTCGGCTAGCCGCACGGGTAAAAAGCTCCGGCGTCAAGCGGTTCTTCACCAACGGCAAGCCGGTGACCAAGCTGGTAATCGTATGGCTCAGCTTATGGTGCGCCACCAACCACACCAAACACCCCTGCAAACTATCCTGCGTGCTGTTTTGAAAGCCCCGCGCCCCAGCTACCGCCGCCCGATCTTGACTACTTCCACCCAGCAGCGGCTTATCCATTTTCATAACTCCTCAACAAATTTAAGCATTTATACCCCACCCCACAGTTACTCGCAGCAAAAACTCCACACTTTAAGCCATTTCTAGCGCATTTCACTCACCCCCCCGCGCCCCCCGCGCCA
>RFNJ01000160.1 GCA_009927255.1 Pseudomonadota bacterium
TTCCCTTGCTTGAAAACCTGGTCAACGCCATCCGTGAATCAGGCGTTGAAGTCGATGAAAAGCAACTGGCTGCCGCGATTGATAAAATCACCACTTCAAGCCTTACTAAAGGCAAAATCCCCTTCAGCGCACAACAAATCAAAGACGTAATGGCTAAAACCGCCTCCCGTAACCGCTAAACTCTTGCCAACCAACACCACTGCCCCTACAAGCGGGCCATGCCCACCCACCAAAGCCACCCCCTCCCCGCCCCGCTCAACGGCTTGGCGTGGCTGGAAAATCTCGAAAATCCAACCAACCCCACTCTCGCCACTTGGGGCGGCAACGGCCAACTCCACCTGCTGCGCGCGGGCATGCAAGCCCCCCTTACACTTACCCTCACCCCCAACCAAGCCCTGCTCGCCGCCGTGGCCACGCCGCACGGCCTCATCACCGCCGCCGAAAACGGCCAGCTCCACCTCACCACCCCCCAAGGGGAAACCACGCACCTCACCACCCTCCCCCACAAGTTCCCCGAACATCTGGCCTACCACGCCAAAACCAACCTGCTCATCTGGGCAGCGGGCAAGCACGCGGGCACCCTTAACCTGAACAACCCCAACCAAGCTCAAGCCCAAACGCTCCAAGCCCCCAGCACCATCGGCGGAATAGCACTGTCGCCACTCGGCCCCCGTTTGGCCATCAGCCACTATGGCGGCGCCAGTATCTACAACCTGCAAAACCTCACCGAAGCGCCGCGCAAGCTGCCATGGCAAGGCTCACACCTCGGCCTTACCTATAGCCCCAACGGCAAGTGGCTCATCAGCAGCATGCAAGACCAATCGCTCCACCTCTGGCGCCTGTCCGATGGCCACGATTTGCAAATGCGCGGCTACCCCGGCCCCATCAGCCAGTTCAGCTTCAGCCACTGCGGCAACTGGCTAGGCACCAACGGTGGCAGCGGCGTGCCACTATGGAATTTTGCGAACAAAGAAAAGGGCCCCGCAGGCCAACAAGCCAAAGTGGTGGCCGATAGCGGCAGCCCTGAACTCCTCGTTACCAGCGTGGTGATGCACCCCCAAGGCCCGTTCATGGCGGTGGGCTACGCCGATGGCCTTGCGCTGCTGGTGAACTACGCAACCAACACCAGCGTGCTACTACACCACCCCACTCCACCGCAAGCCCTCGAAAGTCCCCAAGCCGTCACCCATGCCAGCTGGACACACAACGGCCTCGCCCTCGCCTTCATCCAACCCAACAGCCTGCACCTTACCCACTTTTCAAATTGATTTTTGCACAAAATAACTTTCCAAAGCCATCCTACCGCGCTACCCTTGCCCGCATGATGGATTCCTATGCCCCCGCTACACTTCCCGCCAAAGGCAGCCGCTGGAGCACCGAAGAAGAAGCCACCCTGGTTGCCGCCTTTACCAGCGGCACCCCCATTGCTGAACTGGCCCACCAGCACGGCCGCAGCATCGGCGCCATCACCAGCCGCCTGCAACAGTTGGATGTCCTCACCTACCCGCCCTACACCGCGCTCATCGCCAAGCCAACCCGCACCGAAGCCAAACCACAAGCTGAATCAGATACCGAAGGTGAAAAACAACCCCTGTTCAAGCCGTGGACAGAGGAAGAAGTGGCGCAATTGCTCACTACCCATCACAGTATCGGCACGCCAGAATCATTATGCGAACTCGCCCCCCTGCTCAACCGCACCCCCCGCGCTTTGGCCATGAAACTGGTGAGCCTTGGGGTGGTGAAGGAGGCGATTAATCCCAACCCAATTCCACAACCAAAGCCCGAAAAAGCCAAAGCGCGCGAAGCGAACAGAAACTTGGCTCGCCGGAGCCCCCCCCTTGCTTCGGGGGGCGTAGGCGGCCAAGCGGCCAAAATCAAAATCACCGTCACCCCCGAATTCCAAACCGCCCTCGCCAGCATCCAAGCAGGTGAGAACTTACTTATTTTGGGCAGCGCCGGCACCGGCAAAAGCACGTTTTTAAAATGGCTACGGCACCAAATGAAGGATAAGAATCACGCCGTGCTGGCGCCGACTGGCATGGCAGCGCTGCAAGTGGGCGGCCAAACCATCCACAGCTTTTTTGGCCTAAAGCCGCAACTTTTAGATGGCACCAGCAGCAGCTGGCACAAGCCGCGCAACCCCAAAATCTACCAAAACCTCAAGTTTATCGTGATTGACGAAATCTCCATGGTCCGCGCCGATGTGTTCAGCGCAATTGATGGCTTCCTGCGCCGTAACGGCCCCACTCCACGCCAGCCCTTTGGCGGCGTGCAATTGGTGCTGATGGGAGACCTCTGCCAACTCCCCCCCATTGTCAGGCGCGACGAAGCCGAGGTGTTCAGCACCACCTACGAAACCCCCTTCTTCTTCAGCAGCCCCAGCTACGCCCAAGGCAACTTTGGCATCGTTGAATTCACCCACATTTTCCGCCAAACCGATGAACCCTTCATCGCACTCCTCAACCACATCCGCCACGGCCACACCAATCACCATATTCTGGCCGAGCTTAACCAACGCCTTACTACAGCCACCCCCAACGGCGCGGTGATTTTGGCCTCCCGCAACCGCACGGTGGATGATATCAACCAGCAAAATCTCGCCGCATTGGCTGGCCACAGCCACACCTACCGCGCGATTCTCAGCGGCAATGCCGACCCCGCCGCCTTCACCACCCCCGCCGAACTTACCCTGAAGGTTGGCGCCCGCGTGATGTTCACCCGCAACGATAGCCTGCAACGCTGGGTCAACGGCACCCTCGGCACCGTGCTGGCGTGTGAAGATGAAGCGGTGAGCGTGCGCACCGACGCCACCGCCACCACTCCTGCCGCCACCCATGTGGTGGAACCGGTGAAGTGGGAAGCCACAAAGTATCAGTTTGATGAAGCCACCCAAAGCGTGGCCAGCACCGTGGCGGGCAGCTTTACCCAACTACCACTCACACTCGCCTGGGCGCTCACCATCCACAAAGCCCAAGGCCAAACACTAGAAAACTGCGTGCTGAACCTCGCCGATGGCGGCACCTTCGCCGAAGGCCAGCTGTATGTGGCTCTCTCCCGCGCCAAAAGCTTGCAGGGCCTGCACCTCACCCACCCCGTCCGCGCCCAAGACGTCAAAACCCACCCTGCGGTGAAAGACTTCTACAGCGCCCTCCGCGCCAGCCAGCCCGCCATCAGCTAAATTCAACAGTCTTTCTCACGCAATAAACTCTCAATCTCCCACGGCCCCAAGTGCCCCGCCGCAACCTTCACCACCCGCGCACAGCTCGGCTGCACCTGTCGCAGATAACTCTCCACAATCTGCGGCGCCACAATTTTATCGCTGAGGCCCACCACATGCAGCTGCGGCACCTGCGCCAACCGGCCAAAACCAGCGGGCCACGCGGCAACCTCAAGCTGCATCACCTTGTGCCACGCATTCACCTCGTTGGGCAGCACGTTGCCTGCCACCGTCACAAACCGCACCACATTCGACAACCGCGCTGCCAGCTGCGCGGCAATAAACCCACCGCCAGAAAACCCCACCACCTCCACCGGCTGCCCGGCACTCAAGCGCTCCACCAGTTCCACATAGGCAATCACCACCTCTTCGGTAAACCGCTCAGTCGTCCACACCTTATAGTTATTAAATTTGCACATCTCCGCCCACGCAAACTGGCATGGCCGCGCCAGATACACCACCCGCGCCGCGCCCACATCCGCCATCGCCAACTGCAAACCCGTGGCAGGATGAGGCGTCGGATTCCCACTCGGCTGCCCACTCGTAATATACGCCCGCCCATCGCCCTCTATATATATACGGGTCATATCGCCCGCCCTCCCTCCCCCACGTTCAGCAACGGCTAAAGTAAACGCCCCTGCCTGTTCTTCGTGCATCTGCCAGGTGTGACTATTCCGCGCATCTTTTTTAAGCAACACCGGCAACTCTGGCGCAACTCCGCCACAAGCTGTTAACACCCCTGCCCACGCAAGCAGCAACATGTGGCACAACCACCACAACCCCCCGTTTTTCATCATGTATTTTGCACAATTCTTCATAAACCCTCTAGCCAACCTCCATCTCTTTCATTTAGCTTACCGCCACCTAGTTAACAATAACAGAGAGAAAATCACACCATGAATCGTATGTTTAAAATCTTGTCGGCCACCACCGCCATTGCTGCCATCGCAGCACCGGCCTACGCCGATGTATTCAGCACCAGCCAAGTCGCCCCCGTTTTCGGCGGTACTGGTACAACGCAGCCCGACTCCGTCTCCGGCGCCACCGTCATCTCAACCACCGGCTCGCCAGCGTTTGTCATTAGCGGCACCAACACCACTTATAACTTAAGCATCAGCAGCAGCGCAACTCTACGTTCTAATTCTATCAGCGGTACCATTGGTATCGGCGACAGCAGTGCCATTGCTACGTTCAACCTCAACAACAGTGGTACCATCATTAACACCGGCGCGGCCAACCCTGCCATTAGTGTTACCGAAGCAAACACCGCAGGCGCAGCATCAGCCAACGTTAACCTGCGCAACACCGGCACCATCAGTGGTAGCATCTTGGTAGGTAATGGCACCGGCGGTATCCTCACTCTTACCAATACCGGCGGTACCATCACTGGTAACGTTACAACCGGCGCAGGCGCCGATGTCATCACCATGAACGGCGGTAGCCTCACCGGCAACGTCGCACTGGGTGGTGGTAACAACAGCATGACCGTCAGCGGCAGCACCGTAACCGGTAACGTTGGCAACGGTAACACCAACCATACCATGGGCCTCGACATCACCAACGGTGGTAGCATCGTCGGTAACGTAACTTTGCTGAACGATGATGTAACCACGCTGAACATTAACAACGGTAGCATCATTGGTAACTTGGTAACTGACGTCGGTGCCGATATCGTGACCATCACCAATGGTAACGTCTCTGGTACCATTAACCTCGGCGGTACGGGTGCCAACACCTTCAACACCAGCGGTACCAGCTTCACCACCCGTGGTGCCGGTAGCAACATTGGTACTTGGAACGTGAGTAACACCACCACCACCATGAACCATGCTTATACTGGTGTAACCACCATGCGCGTTAACAACGGTAGCACGGTGAATGTAAGCAACACCGACGCTTTCGGTTCGGCTGGTATTGCTACTGCCCTGAACGTCAGCGGTACCTTGAACGTGGGCGCTGGCTCACGCGTGTCTGCTACCTTGGCCAATTTTGCTAACGGCGGTGTGTTGGGCATTAACGTTGCAAGCTCCACCTCAGCTGGTCAGCTGGTTCACGGTAGCGCTGCTACTGCCTTCGCCGGCGCAAGCTATACCATTAACGTGGCCAACACCTCTGGCTTCATCGCTTCTGGTACCACCTTCAAAATCGTTGATGGTTCTGCCACCATTGCAGCCGGTTCAGTCCGCGCAACGGGCGACATCACCAACGCCAGCTCCGGTGTCTATCGCTTCAGTGTCTCCCGCGCCAACGGTAACGAAGACATTTCGCTCACCATCGGCCGGGTTGCCACCGACAGCATCGTCAGCAGCGAATCTGGCAAAGCTGTCGCCAAAGCACTCGATAGCCTCGGCGTCAGCGCCACCGGCACACTGCTTACCGTGCAGGGCCTGATTGGTAGCCAAACCAGCGAAGAAGGTGTGAACAACGTCATCGAATCTCTCACCCCAGGGGTAGATGGTTTGGGCGCTGCCAACGTCGGTATGTCGGTTGCCACCGGTAACCAAGTCAGCAACCGTCTTGCCAGCCTGCGCGGCCAAGGTGTTGCCACCGGTAGCGGCATGGCCAGCAAGCACATGTGGGTTGAAGGTTTCGGCACCACTGCTGAGCAAAAAGAAAAAGACGGAACCAAAGGCTACGACGCCAACGGCGGCGGTATCAGCTTCGGTGCCGATACCGACACTCTGATGGACGGCTACACCGTCGGTGCCAGCCTCAGCTACGGTGCAGCTACAGTTGAATCCAACTCGGCCAACAATGCCGAAACCGACATCAACAGCTACATTGGTACCATTTATGGTGGCCGCGTGATGGATGACGGCATGTTCGTCAACGGTCAAGTTGCTCTGGGCTTTAACCAGTACGAAGGCGAGCGCACCGTGATGGGTGTGGGCACCGCCAAGTCCGACTTCGACGGCATGCAAGGCAGCGTGAAGGTTGAAGCTGGTAAAGACATGGCGATGGATGGCTTCACCGTTACCCCCATGGCCAGCCTGCAATATACCCACCTGAACACCGACGACTACACCGAAACCGGTGCCGCCGGTGCCAATCTGGTGGTCGATACCAAGTCACTGAACACCCTGGATGTTGGTTTGGGCGGTCAAGTTGCCTACGCCATGCCCATGGAAAACGGTGGCACCCTCAAGCCCATGCTGCGCGCCAAGTATATTTACCGCGCCGGTGATGAGAACATGGAAACCACCTCACGCTTCACTGGCGGCGGTGCTGGCTTCGATACCAAAGGTATCAAAACTGGCCGTTCCAGCGCACAAGTGGGTGCTGGCTTGCTGCTCACCACCGCAGGCGGAGTGGACTTCAGCGTGAACTACGACGCCGACATCCGCAGCAAATACCTCGGCCACACCGGCCAACTGAAGGCACGCTTCGCCTTCTAAATCCCTCTCCTCCTCTCTGGGAGAGACTGCTAACTAGGTACAAGGCGCCGCAAGGCGCCTTGTTTACATTGCCCGCCCATGCTACTGATGCCCCCCATGAAAACCCCCGTCACCGTCATCACCGGCTTCCTCGGCGCCGGAAAAACCACCCTGCTCAACCGCATCCTCACCGAAAACCACGGCCAAAAATACGCCGTGATTATCAACGAGTACGGCGAAGCCGGGATTGACGACAAACTCATCACCGCCCAAGTCGATGAAGAAATCTTCGAAATGAACAACGGCTGCATCTGCTGCACCGTGCGCGGAGACCTCATCCGCATCATCAACCTGCTCATCAAAAAAGCCGATAAGTTCGACGCCATTTTGGTGGAAACCACCGGCCTCGCTAACCCCGCCCCGGTGGCCCAAACCTTCTTCGCCGACGCCACCGTGCGGGCCCGCACCACGCTGGATAGCATCCTCACCGTGGTCGACGCCGCCCACATCGAACAACAACTGCAAACCAGCCCCGAAGCCGCCGAGCAAATCGCCTTCGCCGACACCATCCTGCTCAATAAGGCCGAGAGCGTCAACGCCGAAAAGCTTCAAGCCGCCCAAGCCGCCATCCGCAGCCTCAACAGCACCGCCACCATCCACCCCACCACCCGCAGCAACGCGCCACTCAGCCAAATCCTCCACCGCCACGCTTTTAACCTTGAAAAAATCGAAGCCATCGCCCCCACCTTCCTTGCCGATGCCGAAACGGGCCACCATCACCACCACACCAGCGGTATCAGCAGCCTCAGCCTCAGCACCGAAAAACCGGTTGACGCCGACAAATTCGACGACTGGATGAGCCAGCTCCTCGCCACCCAAGGCCAAAACTTGCTGCGCACCAAAGGCATCCTGAATGTTCATGGCGAACCCAACCGCTACGTCTTCCAAGCCGTGCACATGATGTCCGAAGGCCTCTTCACCACCCCTTGGCAAGCAGGCGAAACGCGCCAAAGCAACTTGGTCTTCATCGGCAAAAATCTCAATAAAATAGAACTCAAGCAAAACTTCCTAAACTGTATATTTTAATTATATTTGACACCCCACCTCCCCTCTCCTACCGTCCGCCCAAGCTGAAAAGCGACGCACCTCCCCGCTTCCCTTGCATTGAAAAGGAGTCTCCTATGCAAGACGCTCTCCCCACGCATCTGGGCACACCCGTTGTGCCCACCATCATCAACTTCAACCACCCAGAAGCCCCCGAGCAATTCGCCCAAAGCCTGCACCAAACCGGCTTTGCGATTGTTTCAGTGGCCAACGGCGAACTTGGCATCTACCAAAGCCAAATCGCCGCTGCGCGGGATGAAAACATCGCCTTCCTTGATAAACCGTTCAGCGAAAAGTTCCCTTCGCTGTTCCTGAACGACCCCTACAAGGATGGCGGCTGGTTCCCACTGGGTGCCGAAGGCAAAACTGGTGGCGAATCCAACCTACTGGAATACCTCCACCATCGTGCCAACCGCCGTGGAGTTGATTTTCAAGGCCACAGCTTTGAAAATACCTGGCACCTGTTCAAGGGGATGCAACGCCTCAACGACAAGCTCACCAGCTGGCTCATTCAGGCCATGCCGAAGGATAACTCCGCCCTGCCCACCATGCACCGCCTCTCCACCCAAATGGATGGCAGCATGCGCAGCACAATCCGCTTCCTCAAGTACTATCCCCATCATCCACTCAAGCCAGAAGTCCTTCCGGCCTTCGATGAAACGGGGAAAGTGCGCCTGTGGAACGACCCTCACGAAGACGGTGGCTGGCTCACCCTCATCCCCATGCAGTCCAAGCCTGGCCTGCAACTGATGGACACCCAAGGCAACTGGTATAACGTGCCCTGGGTGGATGAGAAAGACCGCGACCCCACCCGCATCATGGTGGTAGTCAATGCGGGCGATATCCTTTCCGCCGCCAGCGGCGGCAAGTTCGCCCTCTGCCTGAGCAAAAAGCGTGAAGACGGCACCGTAGATAAACTCCACGACCCCCTTACGTTTGAAGGCCACCGCGATGCCAGCGGCCCGCTGCACATGTGGCGCGACGGTTTTTACTACCAAAACCGCCGCCTGCGCCTCATCAAGCAAGGCTACTATCCTTCCACCACCCACCGCGTGGTGGCGGGTACCGAAGTCCGCACCTCCATGCCCTTCTTCTTCCACCTCAACGGCTGGGCAGAAATCGGCGATGGCTGGGTGGCCTACGACAAAATGCGCGGCTACGTCCGCAACAAAGAGGCCCAGCGCGAACAAGCGCTGGCCACCATGTACGCGGCCAACGGCATCCAGCCCCCAAGCTGAAAGCCCAAAACCGCACCACAAAACAAAAAACGGCAGCCCCACGGCTGCCGTTTTTTAATAATTAGCCCCTAAAACGGAATCTCATCATCAAAAGGCGCATCGGTGCTAATCTTCTTCGGCGCACTAAAAGCCTTGGCGCCACCACTCGGCGCACTCTGGTCATAGCCCCCTGCATCGCCGCCACCAGCGCTGCTGTCCTTACGGTCAAGCATGGTAAAGTTATCCACCACCACTTCGGTGGTATAGCGCTCTTGGTTTTCCTTGTCGGTCCACTTGCGGGTTTGCAGCTTGCCTTCCACAAAAATCTTCGAACCCTTCTTCAGGTACTTCTCCGCCACTTCCGCCCCCCGGAATACCACCAACCGGTGCCACTCCGTCCGCTCCTCGCGCGTGCCGGTCTGCTTGTTGGTCCAGCTCTCGGAAGTCGCCAACGTCATATTGGCAATCTTATCCCCACCTTGGGTACTCCGCACTTCAGGATCCTTCCCCAAGTTACCAATTAATATCACTTTATTTACACTACCAGCCATAACACACTCCCCTCTCCTCACGTTTCATTTGCCGCAGATTACCACAGTCCCACCACAACGCAAATCTTGCTTTTGCCGCCCAGCTATGCTACCCCGCAAGCATGGTTTCCCACTCTTATAAAAACCCACCTGAAAGCCCCATCGCTACCGAAGTCCGGCACAAAATCTGCGCCGCCCTGCCCGATGCCAAGGTCGAAATCACCGACCCCGACGGCGTGCACCTTGCCGCCACCGTCATCAGCGCCCAGTTCAGCGGCAAAAGCAAACTGGCCCAGCACCGCATGGTCTACGCCGCGCTGGGCGATGCCTTCGAAGAACGCCTCCACGCCCTCCAACTCACCACCCGCGCCAGCTAAACTAAATCAACCAAGGAACAAACCCCATGGACGCCACCATCAAAAAACAAATCGAATCGATCATCACCAACCACCCCGTGGTGCTGTTCATGAAGGGCACCGCCGATAGCCCGATGTGCGGCTTCTCCATGCGCGCGGTGCAAATCCTCGAAAAACTCGGCACCCCCTTCCACGATGTCAACATCTTGCTGGATGACAACCTCCGCCAAGGCCTGAAAGACTTCGGCGACTGGCCCACCTTCCCCCAGCTCTACGTCAATCAAGAACTCATCGGCGGCTGCGATATCATGGTCGAAATGGCCCAAACCGGCGAACTCGCCCAACTCCTCAAGCCTCACACCACCCACTAAATTATCCCTCCTAAGGTCAAGCCCAGACGGTGCAGCCGTCACCAAACCGCGCAGCGGTCATGCCGGCGAAGGCCGGTATCCACGAAAATCCTCTCTCACAAAAAGCACCAAGCCCCCCTCTATCACTCCATCTCTCCCCTTGACACCCCCCACCCCAAAGCATACTAACCCAACACATCTATCCCGTTTCCCTGCCCCCCAAAACCAAACCAGGGGCCAACCTCAGGAGATTCCCGTGCTTCTCGAAGAGCTAATGGAAAAATTCAACTACGACTTCGTGGGTACTCTCAACGGAGGGCTGTTAACAGTCCGCCAAGGTAATAAATGGTTCCATATCCACCTCAACGGTACACCTGCGTATACCAAAAGATATGACTTTGTCAGCGGTTTTTCCGAAGGTCTAGCGCGAGCGTGCGAATACAACCAATGGTTCCATATCAACCGCCATGGCAACCCAGTGTATGGCAAACGGTATGAACACGTTGGCGACTTCCAAAATGGCCTTGCGGTCGTCTGCGAAGATAGCCGCTGGTTCCACATCGACCACTACTGCAATCCAGCCTATCCCGAAAAGTATGATGGTGTCGGAGCCTTCCACCAAGGTACAACATGGGCTCGTCAAAATGGTAAGGAGTTTTACATCCTCCCCACTGGCGTCCTTATAGACTAACCACAATCAAGCAACACGCCACCCCCTCAAAAGGGTGGCGTGTTTGCAGATACCCCCAAGCCACAGGCCTCCGTGCCGGAAGCCAAGCGGGTCAGCATTTGCGTCTGTGCAAATGCTGGGGCCCCGCTAGCTATCCGGCACCACCCGTGTCGCCCCCTCTCCACGCAGCACTTCCCTATAAAGTACCGCCCGTCCTCGAATGGCCCGCACCAACCAACCCTAAGCACAAAACCCTCGGCCATTCGGGGACCCACCAATCCTCTCGCTTCCAACCTACAACAAGCACCACCCCACCCAACCGTTAACCCGTTCATCCCTGCATCCGTTAATCCGCCCTCAACACCTCTCTCACCCGCCCAATCATCGCAGAGTGCCCCCAATCCCGCTCTCCCACCTCCACCATCTGCACGGTCAGGCTCGGGTCAAGCACATAGGTCACCGGTATCGCCAGCGCCCCCATCTCACGTCGCGTCACCGCCCCCAATGGGTCAAACCAAATCTGCACCCCCTGCCCCCAAGTCTGCCCGCGTAAAAAATCCTTCACCACCTGCGCGGTGGCATCGGTGGCAATCGCCACCACCGTAAACTCACCACCGCGCCCCAATGCATCCAGCGTCGGCATCTCGCGCAGGCACGGCGTGCACCACGTCGCCCACACATTCAGCACAATCGGCTTGCCACCGGCCACATCGCGCAGCGGCTGCAGCTGCCCATCAAGCGTCTGCACCTCAATCTTGCTAAAATCCGCACCAACCCAACGCTGCAACGCCTCTTGGCTGGCCGATTCTGGCTCAGAACACCCACCAATTAAACTACAAATAAATACCAAATAAATACTGAAACGACTCACCCAACCACGCCTTCTTTCAAGCACGCAGTGGCAAAAACCTTCCATTTTTGGTTCGCCGGAACCTGCGGCAGCCCAAAACTATAACAAACCGCCGTCCCCACCAAAAAACCATATAACATTTCAACAGCTTGCTCTGGTGTCATGCCACTCACCAATGCACCTTGCGCCTCACCAAATTTCAGCAATTGCGCCAACTGCGCGCGCACTTTGGCACTCAAAAGCTTCAGCCTTTCCGCCATCGGCGTGGCTTCCGTGCTGCCGCCGCCCAAAAACAACCGCGCCAAGCCAGGGTGGCCCTCCAAAAACGCCATATGCTGCTCAAAAACCAGCTCCAACCGCTTCGCCGTCACATCGGTCTGCTTGGGCACAACATTCAATGGTCCCAATATGTTAGATTCCATATAAGCGGCAATCGCCTCAAAAATTTCATCCTTGCTTTTATAATGCCGATAAATCGCGCCATCGGTCACATGAATTTCCTGCGCAATCCGCTGCACCGTAATTTTATTTGCCGGATTTTCCAAAAGTGTCGCCACCGCCTTCAAAATCCGCAGCTGCCCAGCCGTCATCTCATTGGTTGCAACCATCTTTTTCAAATCTTTCCGCTTGATGTAAACAACCATTTACCTGAAAACCACCCCCAACACAACCCCCTTGCGAACATCATTTAAATGCGGTATACATATAAATCTAACTACATAAAAAGACCCATCTTTCCTCCCTCTCACACAGGAGCCCACCATGGCTTGGTTCGGAAAATCCCCCTTCAAAGTCGTCCGCGTCGGCAACTGCGGCTACGAATCCCCCGAGTATGCTGAAAGTGAAGTCGAAGCCGTCGGCCGCGCAACAACACGCTCGATTGATGGCAACACCTACGCCATCATCAACACTTCAAGCAACACCGAAGTCGGTCGCTATAAGGGTGGTAAACGCACATGATAAAATCCAACCAAACCCACCCCTACCGCGTCACCGAAGGCGGCGACTACGCCGCCCAAACGCGGGGCTACTACGAAACCTTGTTAGAAGCCAAAAATCGGGCAAGAAAACTCTCGCTTTCCAGCGGCACCATCTGCTGCATCTGGCAAGGAGACACCATCACCGCCCGCTACGCCAACGGCCAAAAGCAAGGCCCCCAAGCCTAAGTTTAATGGCCTAACCAAAAGCCTCCCACACGGGAGGCTTTTGGCCTTCCACCATCAGCATTTATATCGCCTTATCCGCCCGCATAATCCACCACTGCTGCGCCACACTCAGCACGTTATTGGTCAGCCAGTAAAGCACCAAGCCAGAGGGAAACCACAAAAACATCACCGTCATCATCGCCGGCATCCACGCAAAAACAGCAGCTTGGGTCGGGTCGGTGGGCGGCGGGTTCAACTTAAACTGCGCCCACATCGAAACCCCCATGAGAACCGGCAGAACAAACCATGGGTCGGGAAGACTCATATCCTGCACCCACAGCGCCAGCGGCGCATGCCGAAATTCAAATGCCACCAACACCACCTTATACATCGCGAAAAAGATTGGAATTTGAATCAGCATCGGCCAGCAGCCGCTCAGCGGATTCACCTTCTCCTCACGATAAATCTTCATCATTTCCACCGCCATCGCCTGTTGATCATCGCCAAGGCGTTCTTTCAGCTTTTCAATTTTCGGCTGCAATTTTTTCATCCGCGCCATCGCATGATAACTCTTGTTCGCCAGCGGGAACGTCACAATTTTCAGCAGCAACGTAATCGCAATCACCGCCAGCCCCCAGTTGCCCAAATAGGCATGCAGCCACACCAGCACATGGTAAAGCGGCTTGGCAATCATCACAAACCACCCCCACTCAATCGCCCGCTCCAGCTCATGCCCCGCGCGCTGCAACTGCGCCTCCTGCTTCGGGCCCATATAAACCTGATACGTCAGCGCCGCACTCCCCCCCGCCTGCACAACCATCGGCTGCCACGCCACCCGCGCAGTAAAGCGGTCCTTGCCCGCCACCACATCATGGCGCAGCTCACGCTCGCTTTGCCCGGCCACACCCGCATCTGGCAAAATCGCCGCCATAAAATACTGGCTGGTAATCCCCCACCAGCCACCTGTGCCTTCTTGCTTAATAAACTGCCCTTTTTTCAGCGTATCAAACCCCTGCTGATGCGTCACCATTTTGCCATCCGCCCCCTGCACCACCCCCATCGGCCCCAAAAAGTTCACCCAGCTGGAATGCTCGTTGGGCAAACTCCCGCCCATCCGCTCCACCTGCGCAAAGGGTGTAAGCGTCACCGGCAGCGCCGCACCGTTCACCACCCGCTCGGTAATTTCCATCATATAACTATCCGCAATCGGCTTTATTTCGCGCTGAAAACTCTGCCCCGTGCCATTGCGCCATACCATCACCAGCGGCTTACCTTCGCCATTCACATCCGCTTCCAACTGCCACGGCGTATTGGCGCTTGGCCCCTCAATCCCCGCCCCCTGCCAACCACTCACAATCCGCTCGGCATGCGCCACATCATTGGCAAACAACTGGTAGCCCTTCTCTGCCCCCAGCTTCTCGGCATAACGCTTCAGCAAAACCTGCTCAATCCGCCCGCCTGTCAGCGCCACTTCGGCCTGTAAAGCTGGGTTCTCCAACTTCACCA
This sequence comes from Pseudomonadota bacterium, assembly GCA_009927255.1. Classification (GTDB taxonomy): domain Bacteria; phylum Pseudomonadota; class Alphaproteobacteria; order UBA2136; family UBA6156; genus RFNJ01. Next base: position 14,320 of record RFNJ01000160.1, read on the forward strand.
AAATGCCACTCCCGGCACTCTCCTCAACCGGCGCCACCACCTGCTCAATCGCAGGCTTGGGCATCGGCGGCGTAATCACCCCACTCATCACATGCCGCCCAAACATCATCATGCTCAGGCCATCAAACACAATCAGCACCGCCGCACTCAGCGCCACCGCCCACAACAACCGCTGCCGCTGGTTAGGGTCGGGCTGGCCGGTATTATGATTGGGCGTCATCGTGTCTGCTCCTCATCTTTGAAAATGCTTGATGCCACAGCTGCGGCACAGGGTCAAACCCGCTGCCACCAAAAGGCCCACACCTCGCCACCCGCCACGCCGCCAACAATGCCCCACGGAAGGCCCCATGCCGCCGCACCGCCTCCTCGGCATAGAGGCTGCAACTGGGATGAAACCGGCACCGCCCCCCCAAAAAATAAGCCAAACTCAACCGATACCCCCGCAACAACAGCAACAAAACCGCCTTCAACATATAATCCCTGCCTCACGCAGCGCCTTGCGCATATCCGCCACCAAATACACATAATCCATCTTAAAAATCGGCATCTTCGCCACCATCACCAGCCACTTGCCCTGCCCTTTAGCATCGGGATTCAACCGACAAACCGCATCAAAAGCCGCCTTCAGCCGTCGCCGCGCACGGTTGCGCTGTACAGCCCCGCCCAATGCACCACTAGCAGTAAAACCCACCGCCAACCCCGCCTCATCCGCCATATCGCGCCATTGCAGCACAAAGCCTTGGGTCATCACCCGCTGGCCTTGTTCTTTCAAGCTTAAAAAATCAACACGCCGCACAAGGCGGCGCATCTTAACGGCCACGTGCTTGGCCATCGTTCAAATATCCTTAGTATTTCTTAACAGCGCGGCTCAGCTGCTTGCGGCCATGGGCACGGCGCTTGCTCAAAATCTTGCGGCCATCGGCGGTCTTC
>RFNJ01000132.1 GCA_009927255.1 Pseudomonadota bacterium
CAGATGCAGCAGCGGAGAATAAGACAAAGTTTTCGTGCCAGTTTGGCCTATGCATTACGCAAGCGGGGCAAGATAAGATTGATGCAGTAGCAGCGCAGGCCCAAAAGGAACGCGCAGCCAAAGCTTTACAAGAACAACAAAACCAGCCAAAAATCCAAAATGCTGCCTTAACCCGCCAGGAAACATCAGCTCAGCAAACACTTTCAGACCCTAAACGATTTGTGCCGACGGGTATTCCGGTAGATAATGGAGAGGTGCGCGATCAACTGGGTGCTTGCCGTGGCGGAGGATGTATTCGCCCACATATGGGAACTGATGTGGGTGGGGCGCGCGAAGCACCCGTAAAGGCTACTGCCGCAGGTGTAGTTATACGTTCTGATTGTAATGACAGTGGTGGTTATGGTTGCCAAACGCTCATTGACCACGGGAATGGTTATAAAACCAGATATAGCCACCTGACGACCAACTTGCCGCGCGTAGGAAGCTTTGTTGAAAAAGGCCAAATTATTAGTGGTATTGGTTATGATACACGAAGCCCACACGTACACTACGAAGTATTGGTTGATGATAGCAAAGTAGATATTGCCCGACAAGGAATAACTGGAATTCGCCAAGGTTCTGGCAAAATTGGCGTTGCGGGGATGGTGGCAATTAATCCGATTCAGGCTGAGTCTGGCTTGATGGCTGTGGCACGGCCTAGCCGGTTTGAGAGCGCGCCTGTGAACACTGATTTAGCAGGCACTTTGGCAACGGCTGCGGTTGGCACGGGGGGTGGCAGGCAGTACCCTGCTGGCCGGATGAGCTTGGGGATGGGCGGTGGCGGGACGAACTATGGCGGCAATTATGCAGGGCAAAACTTTGGCCCATATGGGAATGGGAGTGGTAACGCAAACAATGGCGGGCTGATGGGGCTGCTAAGTGGGTTTTTTGGTGGTGGCCAACCACAAGACGGTCAACAGGGTGGTATACCGGGGAGTACGGTGGGTTATCCACCAACTAACCCTAGCCCTACGAACCCCTCAACCGATTTGACTGCGGCAGTTACACCTTTAACCAATAACAGTATTACTCCGATTAAAACTGCGGCGGTGGATTGCAGCAAGGCGGTGCTGGGGATTGATAGAATTCTTGCTTGTGGGCAGGCGAAACCGCCAACAACCGTACAAACCACTACCTGCGGCAATAATGCTACAGCGGCGGCGAGTGGGTTGAGCACCAGCGGGTGCGCGGTGGTGAGGTAGGGCTGTTTTAGCCGGCGCCGGGGCCGGTGTCTTTTTGCTTGGTTTTCACGTCCAGTGGGTTCTTTTTCAGTTCGGCGTAGATGGCTTTTACTTCGTTCAGTTTCTCCACCTTGTGTTCGAAGGGGAAGGGGTTGGGGATTTTGCCGACTTTGGCGAGGTTTAGGGCGTTGCCAATTTGGCCCATGGTGCCGACAATGCCTTTGGTTTTAAGCATCATGAACGGTTCGTTCAGCACGCCCCAAGTGGCGATATCGCCCTTAAAGGTCATGGCGTGGCGGGCGCCTTCGTTGTTGGTGATGCCGGCTTCTATCGCCAAACTGCGCAGCTTGACGATGGCTTCCATCGGCGCAACACCTTTGGGGCAGGCGTCGATGCACATGCCGCAGCGGGTGCAATCCCAGATGCCGTTTTTTTCGCTAAGTTCTTGCAGGCGTTCGGTTTTTTTGCCCTCGCGAGGGTCGGCGACAAACCGATATGCCTTGGCCAGTGCGGCGGGGCCGAAGAAGTTGGGGTTTTCGACCATCGCGGTGCAATCGGAATAGCACGCCCCGCACATGATGCAGTTGCTGACCAAATTCACTTGTTCGAAGCTGGTTTTATCGACTTTTTGTTCGGTTTCCGGGCCTTCTTGGACGTAGGGCAGCAGGGTTTTGACTTTTTCATAGAATGGTTGAATATCCACCACCAAGTCTTTCAATACTGGCTGGTTTTTTTGCGGGCCGACTTCGATGATGCCGTCTTCGGCAGCGGTAATATTCTTGGCTTCGTTGCCTTGCAGCAGGTCGGTAATTTTGGTTTTGCAGGCGAGGCGGCTGCGGCCATTCACATACATGCCGCAACTGCCGCAAATGCTGGCGCGGCAGCTACGGCGGAAGGTGAGGCTGCCATCCAGTTCGCCTTTTACATACTCTAGCGCTTGCAGCAGCGTGGTGGCGGCGGTGTAGGGCACGGTGAATTCTTGCTGCTTTTGCACCAGTTTGTTGCCGACCATGGTGCCGCGCAGGATGCGGAGGGTGGTGGTTTGGGATTTAGAGGGCGTTTTGAGGTTTGCAACGCTGCGCTTAACCGCTGCGCGGTTAGCGGAAGCAAGATGGACCCCAGCCTTCGCTGGGGTGCGGCTGCGCCGCACTTTTTTGGCGGTTATTGTTTTTATGGCTTTGGGGGACATGGGGTGGGCTTTCGTTATTCTTCAATACTAAACGCCAATTGACGCGCGGCGGGTTTGTGCTCTTTCACCTTTAACACAATATACTCGGTTTTAAGGCCTTCTGAGGTGCGTTTTTGAATGGTGCGCACATCACACACCAAAATATCATTTTTGCTAAATGGCTGGCCTTGGTCGATGCGCTGTAAAAATTCGGTATCCGTGATACTTACACTGATAATTGAGATACCATCGTAGAGCCGCCATTTGTTTTCTTCCTTAAATGATATTGCAACCATGGTGAATGCTTTGGTGGTGGTGATGTCGACCAGCGTTTCTTCATCTTGCTGTTTTACCTCAAACCAATGGGCTTCGGCTTTTTTAATGCTGATGGTGGGTTGTTTGGGAGATTCGATGTGGAGGCTTTCAATACCTTCACGCTGCAGGGGTTCAGCAATTGTTTTAGCAATGGCATTTCTGAGTTCAAGGTCTTGAAAAAGTTTAAAAATTTCTAACGAAACTTGGATGGTTTGCTGATGGAGATGAACTGTTATATTTTGCCCTTGAGGCTCAATTTTTTCTGGCTTATTTCCCTTGAGCCATTTTAAAAATTCAATAACCCCCCAAACAATACCGATCAGCCCAGCAGCATTGACGCTTGCGGTTACAGCACCACTGTTCAGCAAGCTGACAATTTGATTGGTTGTGTGAATGATATCAAAATCGATACCAAACGAACCATGCTTGGTTGAGGTAACTTGGACACTTACATGTTCTTGATTATGATTGAGGATAGCATTTGCGGCGCTGAAAACACCGCCAATTCCCATCAGTGCGGGCGCTAGATCGCGCACATCCATTTTGCCGGTATCAAGCGCAGAGCCAGAATAAGTGAGAGAAAGATGAGCTTTGTGACTCATTTTGCTAATACTTACGTTCTGCTGGAGCATATTGGGGGTTGCCGGTTTGGCGGACGGCGTCGCGGCCGAGTTTGATTTCGCCCTTTGGCGTGGCGACGGCGGTGATGTGGGTCATCCATTTTTTATCGTTGCGCGTGGGGTAGTCTTCGCGGGCGTGGGCGCCGCGGGATTCGGTGCGCTCGATGGCGGTGAGCACGGTAGCTTCGGCCAGCAGGATGAGATTGCCGAGTTCCAGCGCGGTGATGACGTCGGTATTAAAGGCATCTGATTTATCATCCACCGCCAGTTTGGCGTAGTCGGCCTTGGCTTTTTCCACCGCTTTTTTGGCGGCGGCCAAGGTTTTGGCAGTGCGGAAGACGCTGCAATATTCTTGCATGGCTTTGGTGAGTTCGTCGCGGATATGGGCTTGTTTCGTCGCACCTTTGCTGGGGCGGGCTTTCAAGGTTGTAATCGCTTGCGAAACTTCGGCCAAGCTGGCGGTGCTGCTGTGGGGGCGGAAGTGGCCCGGGCCCTTCACATATTCCACCATCGCTTTGCCGGTGATTTTGCCAAACACGATGGTTTCGAGCAGGCTGTTGGCGCCGAGGCGGTTGGCGCCGTGGACGCTGACGCAGGCGGCTTCCCCCGCCGCAAACATGCCTTGCACGCCAATGCTTTGGCCGGTTTTGTCGGTGCGGATGCCGCCCATGGTGTAGTGGCAGGTGGGACGGACGGGGATGGGTTCGTCGATGGGGTCGACGCCTTCAAAATCGATGGCCAATTGGCGGATTTGCGGCAGGCGCTCCAGTATCAAATCGCGGCCCAAGTGGCGAACGTCGAGGAACACTGCGCCATCCACACCGTTGCCCTTGAGAACTTCGGTGGTCATGGCGCGGCTCACCACATCGCGGCTGGCCAGTTCCAGCTTGTTGGGGGCGTATTTTTGCATGAAGCGGTGGCCGGTTTTGTCAATCAGGTAGGCCCCCTCCCCGCGCACGCCTTCACTAATCAGAATCCCGCTGCTTTTGAGGCCAGTGGGGTGGAATTGCACGAATTCCAAATCGGCCGCTGGGGCGCCAGCGCGCATGGCGTGGGCGACGCCGTCGCCGGTGTTGGTCATCGCGTTGGTGTTGTTGGCGAACAGGCGGCCGTAACCCCCTGTGGCCAAGCAGACGGCTTTGGCGTTGATTTGGTGCAGGCTGCCGTCGCGGATGTTGAGAATCACGGCACCGCTGGCGCGCGGCATTTTCTGGCCTTTTGGCTGGTCTGTCGTTAGGCTCATCAGGAAGTATTCGTCATACACCTTCACGCCGTATTTGATGGCTTGTTCCCAGAGCGTGTGGAGCATGGCGTGGCCGGTTCTATCCGCTGCGTAGGCGGTGCGGGGGAAGTTTTGGCCACCGAAGGCGCGCTGGGCGATGGTGCCGTCTTCTTCACGGCTGAAGGGACAGCCCATGGCGTCAATATCGAGCACGGCTTGGGGGGCTTCGGCGCACATCAGATCAATACTGTCTTGGTCGCCAATAAAATCGGCGCCTTTGACCGTATCGTAGGCGTGGTGGTGCCAGTCGTCTTTGGGGTTGATGGCCGCGTTCACCCCGCCTTGGGCGGCGCAGCTATGGCTGCGCAGGGGGTGGATTTTGCTGACGACCGCGGTATTGAGGCCGGCGGTGACGCCTTCAAATGCCGCCCGCAAACCTGCGAGGCCGGCGCCGATGATGAGGATATCGTGTTGGATCATGGGTGCTATACCATAGCGAAATTGGGGGCATGGCAAGGGGGATAACAACTTTAGGTTGCTGAATTGGGGGGCAAGTGGGCAGCCATGCAACAACGTGATAGTCCTCTCTATCTCACTTAATCTTCTTGCTATTCTAAGTATACATTGGTATAAGCCCGCTTGGAGAAACCCTCCCGGTTATTGGGAAGGTGCCGTATCTTGCACTTTTTTGATGACCGAATGTGTCGAAACCCTCCAAACTAGAGGAACCTATGCAAATCCTAATCATCGTTGTGAGCTTTCTGGTGGCCGTACTGGCTATCGGAGCGCAAATGCTTGGCGTAGCAGTTGTGCCACTGTCGCCTCTCGGCATCATCCTGCTGTGGGTGACGCTAACGGTTGTGACGCTGGCACTGACTTCGTGGGTGATTGTACCACAAGGCAGCCGCTACAATACCGAGTGGTTCGGGAAATACCACCGCACACTGAACCCGGGCTTCAACGCTCTGGTACCGCTAGTGGAAGTGGTTGCCCATAAGTGGGACATCCGCATTCAGCCTGAAGATGTACCATCTCAAGTATGTACAACCAAAGATAACGCGCAGATCGAAATCAATGGTCTGCTGTTTTGGATGGTGGATGATACACGCGCAGCTTCCTACAACGTTGCGGAAGTACGGCGCGCAGTAGCAGCGCTAGCCCAAACAACAATGCGTTCAGTGATTGGTGGCATGAACCTTGATGATACTTTCAAGGAGCGGGCTAGCATCAATGCTGAAATCATTGCGGCAATGCAGAAGTCTGCGGCCTCGTGGGGTGTGGTGGTAACGGGATATGAGGTGCGTGATATCACCTATCCCCAGAACATCCGTGCCACAATGGAAAAGCAGATGATGGCTGAACGGCTTCGCCGTGCGACTGTAACTGAAGCCCAAGGCCAAAAAGAAGCAGCTATTTTGCAGGCCGAAGGCGCCAAACAGGCGCAAATTCTGAAGGCTCAAGGCGAGCGCGATGCAGCCATTGCGCTGGCCACTGGTGAAGCTGAGGCTATCCGCTTGGTGCGTGAGCAAATCACCGCCGAAGGTGGCGCTTCAGCCGTACAGTTGAAAGTGCAGATGGCAGCCATTGAACAGTATGGCGCGCTGGCCAAGGCCGGCACCAATACTGTGCTGATGGGTGACGCTGCCACGCCCGCCGGTTTCATTGCCAATGCGTTGGCAGTGGCTCAGGCGGTTGGTGTTCCGGCTACCAAAGCAAGCTAAGGAGATGCACAGATGCTTGATACCATGCCTGTTTATGCCTGGTTCATTGTGATTGGCCTAGCCCTGCTGGTGCTGGACACAGTGTTTCTGGGCGTGAGTGCGGTGCTCTTTTTTGGCATCAGTATGGTCTTGGTTGGCCTGCTGGTAACCCAACTGGCACTGTCTTGGCCGGTGGCCTTGGTTTTAGCCGCCTTGCTGGGTGTTGCGCTGGCCTACTTCGGCCAGCCGATGCTGACCAACTGGCAAGAGAAATCGCGCCAGACCATCAGCGACAGCGACTTTGTTGGCAAAACATTCACTGCCGCCAGCGATATTTCGGCCACGGCCGGAACCATCGTTTGGAATGGCGTGGATATGCCAACCCGCCTGCACACCAGCGCAACGGGGCAAAGCATCCCAACCGGCACCGCTGTTCAGGTGGTGGACGTGCGGGATTCAGTGCTTTATGTGCGCTGATAACGAAGTGAGAGAGGGGGGAGCAATCCCCCCTCTCTTGTTTAATAAGTGTATGTTTTTTTGAAAAAAGTGCTGATTAAGGGTTGACCAGTTGGCCCCCCTGCCCTATGTGTGTTGGACGGGCCTGGCAGCGCTTAGCTGCTTTGGCGTGTGATTGATAAGGAGAACGACCATGGCCAAATCCGCAAGCGAAACCGCCGCAAACCGCACCGTGTGGACCGATTTTTTGGGCGCCGCCCGCGAACACCTGCAAGGGGTAGAGTGGACGATGAATGGCACGCTTTCCATGCTGCGCCGCCGTTGGCCAGTGTTGGCCACCTGCATGGGGCTTTGCCTTGGCTTGGCGATTTTGATTTTGCTGGTGGTGCCTTCCACCTACACCGCCACCGCGCTGTTGCAGATTAATACTCGCCAAGAGCAGGTGACCAAAATTGATGACGTTGTGAGTGGTTTGGCGGCGACAGACCCGGCCATCCGTACCGAAGTGGACGTTCTCACCAGCCGCCGCTTGGCCGAACGGGTGGTGAAGAAGCTGCAGTTGATTAATAACCCCGACTTTTTGCAGAATACCAGCGTGCTGGGCGAACTGAAGCATGCGGTGGTATACTTCCTGTTCCCCTTTTCCAACAGCGAAGAGCGCGCCGAGGCCGAAGCAGCTGAGCGCGACCTTGCCACCCGCAAGGCGGTGAACATTTTGCTGGATAACCTGAACGTGCAGGTGAAGCCGCGCAGCTTTACGATTGTGGTGACATTTAACGCCCACAGCCCCGAATTGGCCAGCAAAGTGGCCAATGCGATTGCGGCGGAATACCTGACCAGCCAGCTGGAAGACAAATTTGACGCCACCAAGCGGGCGAATGACTGGATGAACGACCGCTTGAAACAAATGCAGCGCGATGTGCAAACCGCGCAGCTGGCGGTGGAGCGTTTCCGCGAGCAACACGGCCTGACCGAAGCCAAAGGCGTGCTACTCAGCGACCAGCAGATTAGCGACCTTAACAGCCAATTAATTCTCTCCCGAACCCAGTTGGCCGAAGCGCAAGCCAAATTTGACCGCACCAAGCAGCTGCAAAGCAGCGGGCGGGGGATTGATACCGCCACCGAGGTGCTGAACAGTCCGTTGATTATGAACTTGCGCCAACAGGAAGCCGAAATCCGCCGTAACATGAGCGACCTGGCCAGCCGCTACGGCGAGCGCCACCCGCGGATGCTGAATGTACGCAACGAATTGCGCGATTTGCAGCGCAAGATTTATGAGGAAATTACCAAAATTCAGGGCAGCTTGGAAAACGAAGTGGCCGTGGCCGAAGCACGGGTAAAAACCCTGGCCGAGCAGCTGGAAGCTTTGCAGGCGAAAACCAGCCTTTCCACCGACGCCAACGTGCAACTGAGCGAGCTTGAGCGCCAATTGCAGGCCGAAAAAACCTTGTATGAGAACTTTTTGGGCCGCAGCAAAGAAATTGCCCAAATGGACATGACGCAGACCGATGCACGGGTGATTTCGCAAGCTGAAGTGCCGATGCAGGCCAGCAGCCCGAAAAAGGGCATGACACTCCTGCTGGCGCTGCTGGCCGGTGGTGCGTTGGGGATTGCCCTGATGCTTTTATTGGAAATGCTCGATGGCAGCTACCGCACTGCGCAACAACTGGAAATGGCCAGCGGCGTGCCGGTTTTGGGCATGTTGGGTGAATTGCCCCACGATATGGACGTGGCGCACTATGTGGTGGATAAGCCCACTGGCGCGTTTACTGAAGGGGTGCGCGCCGCCCGCACCGCGCTGAACTTTGCCAACCCCGACAAAAAGCCGCAAGTGCTGCTGATTACCAGCACCGTGCCGCAAGAGGGGAAAAGCTTGTTTTCTATCAGCATTGCCCAACTGGCAGCGGCTGGTGGCGCCAAGGTGCTGCTGGTGGATGCCGACTTGCGCCGCCCCAGCGTGAGCAAGCAATTGGGCCTTACTCCTAAGGCTGGCTTGGCGGAAGTGCTGGCGGATACCGCCAAACTGAAGAGCGTTATTTTGACCCTCCCAAAAAGCGGGCTGGAAGTAATGCCCGCGCTGCCCAACACCCAGTTTGCCCAAGAACTGCTGAGCAGCAAAAAAATGAAGGATTTGATGGCTGCGTGGCGCAAGGACTATGACTTGATTGTGATTGACAGCCCGCCCGTGATGGCCGTGGCCGACACCATCACCCTTTCCACCATGGCCGATGCGCTGCTGTTTATGGTGCGCTGGGGCACCACGCCGCGCCAGCTGGTGCTGAATGCGGTGAAGCAGCTGAAGAACTGCAACACCCCGCTGGCGGGCTGCATGCTCACCCGTGTTGACCTTGAAAAACAGCAAGCCTATGGCTATGGCGACTACGGCTATTACTATGGGAAATATAAAGAGTATTATAACGACTAAGAAAGCTGCTGATGATACGAAGTCTGGCAAAACTACTCACGGGAGGGGGCGCGGCCCCCTCTGCCAGCTTTGGTCAAGGTTTAGAAAGCCGCTTTGGAGTTATTCCAGAAGGCCAGCGGGTTTATGCGGTGGGGGATATTCATGGATGTTCACGTTTATGGCTGATGTTAATGGGTGAAATTGCCATTGATAGCAAAGATTATAAGGGGGAAGTAACGCTGATATTTCTTGGTGATTACATCGACCGTGGGCCACAAAGTTCCTTGGTGATTTATAATGTCACTGAAAGCTTATATTCCGCTTGGGCAAGCTGGCAAAAGGTTTATCTCCGTGGCAATCACGAACAAGCGATGTTGGATTTTTTAGCAGACCCCAAACGTTCCACCGCGTGGCTTGGCTGGGGCGGGATTCAAACCCTTGAAAGCTATGACGTTCCGCCCTACGGCGCCCGTGGCCTGCGGGAAGGCCCTGCCCTTGCCGCCGAGCTACAGCTAGCCTTAACAGAACGCGGCCACGAGGCTTTTTATCGCCAAACCGTACTTTCGCACACCATTGGTGGCTACGCGTTCGTCCATGCCGGGGTGCGGCCTGGAGTGACATTGGAGAGCCAGCTGGAAAACGATTTGCTGTTTATCCGCGAAGATTTTATTGGCCGCCCGCACGGCCTGCCCTACCGCGTGGTTTTTGGCCACACCATTATGCCGCAGCCGCTGGTAGAGGCGGATAAGATTGGGATTGATACCGGGGCTTTCCAAGGCGGCCCGCTTACCGCCGTTGTGCTGGAGGGGGCAGAAGTGCGGTTTATCCAAGCCGCCTAATCCAAGCCGAACTCACAGCGGTTTGCAAAATCTACATTCTAAGGTATAAGCCCCTCATTGGCCGGATGGTGAAGTGGCTTAACACAGCGGTTTGCAAAACCGCCATTCGTCGGTTCAAATCCGACTCCGGCCTCCAATTCTTGCTATAATCCGTTGCAAAGTGTTGACACCCTACCCCCTTTTGCCACATATGGCGGTGTCGCCTGCTCCGGCGTAGCTCAGCGGTAGAGCATCGGACTGTTAATCCGCAGGTCGTTGGTTCGATCCCAACCGCCGGAGCCAATAGATTCAAGGGCTTAGGTTATTTTGCCTAGGCCTTTTTTTGTTGGGGGCGCAGTTATGGCGCAGTGGCCTAATTTATGCTGCTTATAGTATCTGGGTCACATTTGCTTCGTGAGTTTTCAAGTGTAGAGTGTACCTCAATAGAAAATCGTGATTTGATCAAAAAATGAAATCATCCCTACTCCTAAATACCCGCAGTACTACGATTGAAAAGTCATTATCTATCAAGATGTCAGCAGATATCTTTAAATTTCCCAAACAACCAAGCGAGTATGAAAAGCGAATCCATGGAGTCGTATACACTCCCACATCTCTAGCAGAATATTTAGCTTCACGCGTAACTGGTCTTGCTCAGAAGGTTTTTAAAAACCGCCCCCTTAATATTCTCGACCCTGCATGTGGGAATGGGGAGTTACTTGCCGCTTTTCCTAAAGCGAATTTCAATCTTTTTGGAGTCGATATCAGCCAAGCTGCGCTTGAACAGGTTTATGAACGGCTGGCTATAAAACAGGGTAATGCCTCCCAACGTAACTTTATTAAAAAGAATGCTCTATTCCCTGAAAAATCTGTCTCTCCTTCTGAAGGATGGAGCAAGCTACTAAAGCAATTTTCTATGCCAGAGGGCTTTGATGTCGTCATAGCTAATCCCCCTTGGGGAGCTGATGTTGCCGAGTATCGGAGTCGCCTAGACGAAGGTGCGTATAAA
>RFNJ01000095.1 GCA_009927255.1 Pseudomonadota bacterium
GGCCGAAATTGCCACTACGCAATTTCGGGGCGCCCAAAGCCACTATCCGGGGCCGCGTGATTATCACTCCATAACCAAACTCTCACCCAAAGCACCAAGCCCTCCACAAAGCACAAGTTAAAGGCCGTCCGTCCTCGAATGGCCCGCACCAGCCAAGCCCAAGCAAAACCCTCACGGCCATTCGGGGACCCACCAACGCCCTCGCTTCGTCCCAACCACAGCCACCCAACCAAGGGCTTCCGGCATCACCCATGCCACCCCCTCTCCACGAAGTTCCCAACCAAAAATACCCCCAAATCCGTTAATCCGTGCATCCGTTAATCCGCATAAAAAAACCGCCCCAAGGCGGCCCCCTACCAGTCAATCAACATCACCCGCTAAGGCAACATTCACTCTACTGGCATGATGATTATTTATACCCCAAACCGTGGCACCTGTCAAGATAAATCTTCATCATACCTTTTAAAATCAGCAATCTGAACATCTTTCTTAAAGTTATCAAGATGTTCCCCAAATCGCACACCAAAGCCGCCCAGCTGCACCAAGCCACCTGCCGCCAGAAAGCTATCCAAACGGCCCAAAGCATCCTGCACCCGTCGCCACGCCACCTTCTTGTCACAGCCCAGCAAAATCCCCAGTTGGCTGTAACTGTACCGATAACTCACCCGTACCCGCACCCCCTCGCGGCGCAGCTTTTCCTGCATCGCCAAGGCGCGGCGCAACCGTGCCTCATCGGCCCAGTCACCCCAGGCCCAAAGCCGTAATAACAACGCCGCTTGATTGTCCAAAGCACTCAAAGTATCCAACGCCCGCTCCACTTTAAGGGCCAAGTCTAACCGATCAAGCGGACTACTCGGCAAATGCTCCAACTTTTCACCTTCCCACGCCCGTGCCACAAACTCAGCCTCGGCCAACACCTCATCCCACACTTTGCTCAAAGCGGGCAACCGCCGTCGCCGCAAAACCTCCGCACTCCACACCAAAGCCTGCTCAGCATCCTTAAACACAAACGAAACCGCATTGTTATCCATCACTTCACCGATAATCATCACACACACCCTCCCTGCTGTTGCCCCAACCACCCACAGCATGCCAACAAAATAAGCACCACCCCTATAACAAAAAACGACCATTCATATATTTTCAATAGCTTAAAAACCAAAACCGCCCCCCAAGGCGTATAAAGTCATATGAATATTGTCTAACAGCCCCAAACCCCGCAGCCCGCCCTCACAAAGGCTCAATAAAAACCGCCGTCCCCTGCGCCGCCACCATCAACATGGTTTTGCCGCTGCCGCTAATCTCGCTGTAATCCAAGTCAATCGCCAAAATCGCGTTGCAGCCCGCCGCCTCCGCCTGCTCACTCAGCTCGCGCAAAATCAGCTCCCGGGCATCCATTAACGCATGCTGAAACGCCCCACTGCGCCCTCCAACAAAATCCCGTACTTTGGCGAAGAAGTCGCGAAATACGTTGGTCCCCATCACCGCTTCACTGGCCACCAACGGGCCATATTTTCTGATTCGGTAGCCTTCTACATGGTCGGTGGTGGTTAACAAAACCGCCATTGGCTAGACACGCTTCACAGCACTGGGCTTGGCAGCGGGCAAATCATCCACCATATCCAGCCCCATATCGGCCAAAAAATCCTCAGCATAGCCACCAAAAAACGGCATCGCGCGCTCCAACTCAGGCTGCTCCAATACCAATTGCATCTTGGCGCCCGTGGCAGCAACTGCTGGCTTCACCGGCAACACCATTCCTGCAAATACTTTATGATACATGGCCATACTCTTTCCTATTGTCAAACCCTACGCCTTTTTCAACTTGGTGGTCAATCACAGACGCCTCTAATTCCACCATCTTCCCCACCAACGCAACCCGAACACCATCATAGCCCCCCTGTGGCCACAAAGGCAGGCAAAGCTGGCTAAATACTGCCAATTGCATGGTCTCTCTCCTCACGGTTATCGTTACTCCCAACACTGTTTTTCAGGGCCGGGAAATCATACATAGGGCTGTGTCCCCCACAACACAACCCCCCACCCACATTTATTTAAACCGTAATCTTTAATTCCGTCGTCGCAAACCGATACGTCCGCTTCCCAGCCTGCTTCGCCGCATACATCGCATTATCAGCTTTCTTCATTAAATCAGCAGCTTGGCTGCCATCCTGCGGATACATCGCAATCCCAATACTGGTGCCAACCTGGTCGGCAACTTTGCCATTCAAGTCATAAGGCGCACTCACAATATCCAATAGTTTTTTCGCCACCTGTTCAGCATCTGCCCGCTCACGCACGGCCAAAATAATCGTAAATTCGTCCCCTCCCAAGCGGGCCACGGTGTCCGTCGTCCGCACCGCAGTTTTAAGCCTACCGGCCACTTGTTTAAGCAACAAGTCACCATAATCATGGCCCATTTGGTCATTCACTTGCTTAAAGCCATCAAGGTCCAAAAACAACAGCGCCACCTTGCCCAACTGGCGATAAGCCTGCGCCAGCGCCATCCCCAAGCGGTCATTAAATAGCTGGCGGTTTGGCAACCCTGTCAGCGCATCACTATAGGCCAGGGCATTTTCGCGGCCCTCAGCTTCCTGAACTTGCTGTCGTAAACGTACCATTTCAGTCATATCCATCACAGTAAAAATATACCCCCCCAAAGCCCCCCCCACATCACGCCATGGCCGTATCCGCCAGCGCCACACCACATCTTTCCCTTGCAATACGCGACGCTCTTCTTCTTTCCCCACGGCTTGGCCGCCTTGCAATTGTTGTTCGACCACGCGCACATCGGGCGGAAAATCGGGCATGACTTGGCGGTGATCCATACCAATCAATTGCACGGTGGTTGGTAAACCCAAGGTTTCGTGCCAGGTGCGGGCAACATAGACATAGCGCCAGCCAGCATCGAGCACCGCAATGGGACGAATGCTGTCTTCCACTGTTTGGCGGAGCAAAATTTCGGTGTTTTGCAAAAAGCCTTGATCGCGGTGCAGCGGGGTGACATCGCGCAACACCAGCAGCACGCTTTCGCCCATCGGTAAGGCCCAGCCCATGAGGCGCGTGCCGATTTTAGCAATATGTAACTCGCCACTCCATACCTTACCATCGCGGGTGGCTTCGGCTACCGCGCCAAGCAATGCGGGTTCGTTCGCCACATCTTCGAGCAGGCGGCCTTCTAAACTATCGATGTGTGGGCTACTACGGCGAGCCAATTCCAGTGCTGGTTTGTTCCAGCGGCGAATGTTGCGGCCGCCGCTGATGACCATAAACGCTTCGCCCGTTCCTTCAAACAGCTCATCCATTTTATGGTTAAATTCATCCCACTTTTGCTGGGCGCTATCGGCGTGGTCGCGGGCTTGCTTTAATGCGGTTTCAACTTCATGGATGCGCACCATGTAGACTTCAACGGCTTCGTTACCGACTTGCTCATAAACCATATAGGTAATGATGATGCCCGCCAGTGGCACCAACCAGAGCAACCAAACTTCTTGCAACATGGTTAGGATAAAACCGATTTCCTTTTGCCACCAATCACCACCCCAGGGGGCGGCCCAGTAAATTTCAGAGATTTGTTTGGTAGCGGGGATAGGCAGCAATTGCAAAGCTTGGGCAATTAACATTATTGCCATCAACGTAAGCACAGCCCCAGCCAGCAGCACCAACACCTGCCGCAGCAGAACCTGTCCGCTTGCTTTCATACCGTTATCCTTGTCTTGCGCATCTGGGGCAAATGCTAGATGATACTTGCCAGCAACCACAACCGAAAAGCCACCATGCGCCGCCTTCTTCCTCTCTTTTTACTGCTCGTCTGTCTCTTCACTGCCATAGTGCCGGCCGGGGTGGCACAGTTAGCAGAATCACCGCCGCTTTCGCCCAACGCTACCGATATTAACGGCAACACCGTGATTACCACCCAGCTAAGTGCCAGCCACAACCAAGCCACCGCAGGGCAAACGATTGACGTGGCCTGGCAATTTAAGCTGGCGCCAACATGGCATGTGTATTGGCAGAATGCGGGGGATTCTGGCTTGCCCCCCAGCCTCAGCAGCGCAATGGGCACCCTTAGCCCCCTCACCTTCCCCCAGCCGGAAGTGATTAGCCTGCCCCCTCTCACCAACTACGGCTATCACAAACAAGTCACCTTCACCGCCAGCCTCACACTCCCAACACCACTGGCCGAAGGCCCGCTGGAAATCCCCTTGAGTGGTAACTTCCTGTATTGTTCAGATATTTGCATGCCTGCTACTGTGGCGTTGAGTTTGCCCATTACGATTGGTGCCGAAAGTATTCCCAACCCTGCCTTCAAGCCGCAGCAAGTTTTGCCTGTTGCCACCACGCAGGCCAGCGCCAGCATGGATGCCAACCACTTTACGTTGCAGCTACCCACCACCCATACGCTGGCCAAGCCGTGGTTTATTCCGGCACAGGATGGGGTGATTGATGATTCGGCGCCCCAAGACTACAGCCGCCTCGGCCGCAGCCTGAGCATTGCGCGCGATAGCCAAAGCCAGACCAGCCCGACGACGCTTGAAGGGATTGTGATTGACGAAGCTAATCCTCAGCAGGTGGGATATAACATCAATACAGTGCTTACGCCTGCTGTCGTTAATCCCACCGCCAGCCTTACGTTTGCTACCGCGCTGGGGTTTGCGTTTCTGGCAGGACTTATCCTTAACCTCATGCCCTGCGTGCTACCGGTGCTGGCGCTAAAGGTGCTGAGTTTGGTGAAGCATCACCACGGCCCGCGCCGCCAGCTGCACACCATGGCCTATACCTTTGGCACGCTGGGCACCTTTGCCGCGCTGGGGCTGATGGTGAGTGCGCTGCAAGCGGCGGGCTATCAGCTTGGGTGGGGCTTCCACCTGCAAAACCCTGTGTTTGTGGGTGTGCTGGCGGGGCTAATGGTTGTGCTTGGGTTGCAATTTTGGGGGGTGATTCATTTAGGTGGTGCGCTTACGCGGCTTGGCCTGCCGCATAACCCACAAAGTGTGTGGAATAGCTTCGGTACCGGCGTGCTAGCGGTGGTGGTGGCCACCCCTTGCACCGTGCCATTTATGGGCGGAGCAATGGCCTATGCGCTGACCCAACCCACCGGCACCACGCTGGCCATTTTCCTCATGCTGGGCCTTGGCATGGCCACCCCCTTCATCGCCTTCACCCTGCTGCCGCAAAGCCTGAAGCTGCTGCCCAAGCCGGGGCGCTGGATGCACACATTTCAGCGTGCGCTGGCGCTGCCGATGTTCGCTACCGCGCTGTGGCTGCTGTGGGTGCTGATGCAACAAATTTCGCCCCCTGCCCCGCCGCCCGCCAACGCCAACTGGCAACCGTGGTCGGTGGAGAAAGTGGCACAAGCGCAGGCCAATAGGCAGAAGGTGTTTGTTGATTTCACCGCCAGCTGGTGCATCACCTGCAAAGTGGTAGAAGCGACCATTTTGAACACCCATGCCGCGCAAAGCTTGTTTAAACAACACAACGTGCTGTTGCTGCGTGCCGACTGGACGCGGCAAGACGCCAACATTAGTGCTGAACTTGCCAAGCATGGCCGCCAAGGCGTGCCACTATATTTGCTGTATCAGCCCGGCCAAACAAGTCCGCAGATTTTACCGCAAATCCCCACCGTGCCGATTTTACGTGAGGCTTTAGACGCCACAAACAAGCCCAAATAAACTCTTACCAGCTAACTAAACTGCCCACGCCAATGCCATGGCGTTGGGCAAAACCACCATTCACTTCCAGCACGCTGTCGCTGTCCACACCGGGGTCAAGGTTGGTTTCATCGAATGGCTTGGCCCACGCGATGACCGCTACCACGCGGCCATTGCGGATAAACAACATATCCAGCGGCAACGGGGTGTTTTTCATCCAAAATGTGCGCCGCCCACTTTCGGGCCATACAAACAGCATGCCTTCATCTTCGGCCAGTTTTTCGCGGAACATCAAGCCTGCTGCACGGCCTTCATCATCATCGCGCACTTCGGCACGCACGGTTACGTCTTCACCGCCGGGAACAGTTAAACGCACCGTTACCACTTGGGGCGATTGGCTGCATGCAACCACCAACGCCGCCAGCAAAAGCAATACATAAGCACGCATTGTCATCGTCCTCCCATTAAGCCACGCCACAGGTCTTTCACCAAGCCTGGGGTTAAAACCGAAAGTGGGCGCACGCTCACCTGTGGGTCATCGCTGGGGCCGCTCAGGCGGAAATCCGCCACCACCACGCCATCTTGGCTACCGGTTAGCAACGTGCCCACCACCGGTATTTTCGCCACCAATCGGTTCAGCGGAATCCCCGGCGCCAAGCGGCCATTAAAGTCCAGCGTGCCGTCTTTGCGCACATAGCTGCCATCCAGCTGAATATTCATGCTCGGCCCTTCAAATTTCGCCTCATTCAAATACACCCGCTCGCCATCCAGCCGCAGCGGCAGCACCGCGCGCTGAAACAGCGTAGTGTCGGTGCCGGCAACCAGTTGTTCAAGCGAAATTAGGCCTAAAATCTTCATCATCAGCGGCGGGTTTTTCAGCTCAAAGCCTTCCATCTTCAGTTGCCCGCTGCCCACCTGTGGCGCGGTGTAAACAATATCGCCCCACAGCTTGCCACCGCGCAGGCTGCCGTAAATCCCCAAGGCTGCCAACGTGGTGCCCACGTTCTCAATGTTCAGCATCAGCTTGCGCTGGTTGCGCCCGCTGTTGATCATCCGCAAGCTCACTTGGCTGCCGCCTTCTACCACACCGGTCAGCCGTTCAATATCCCACACGCTGTTGCGCGCTTGCAAATTGGCCTGCACGTTGCGCAGGGCACTGCGCCCCTGCCCGCGTCCGCCAATCAGTTCATCCACCTGCACATCTACTTGCAGGTTTTCAATGTCGCCTTCCTCCTCCTCGTGGTGGTCAAACAGCTCCATGCCGGCAATATCCAGCTTGCTGCCGCGCACCACCAGCTTGCCATCACGCCAATCAATTTTTGCATCACTATCACCCACACGCAGCGGTTCAGCCACCACGCGGCTAGCATCCAGCTTGGCCATATCCAGCCGCAGCGTAGCACTCACATTCACTCCTTCGCCACGGGCACGCAGACTGGTCAGTTCCACTTTATCGGTGTTGCCCTTGCTTGGCTTGCTGGCCACCGTGCCTATGCTGTGGCTACCCTGAACTTCCACCACCAGCGGCACACCAGCATGCTTTTCATAGTTTAAAAATGGCACGCCCACCCGCCCACGCGCAGCATTGGCGCGCACGCCAAAAAACAACTGGCCGTTTTTATTTTCACGCAAGTTTGCTGCCACATCCAACGGTCCCGAAAGGTTTAACCATGTTGGGTTTTCCAGCACCTTCTGCAACCACGCCCCTTCCATCGTGCCTTGTACGTTCAGGTATTTATCGCGCGGGGCATCGCGTAAAATATTGCGCTGCCACACCAGCGCCAAGGGCTGATTACCCAACGTGCCTTCTGCTGCCAAGCGCAGGCTTTTATCGGCAAACAGCCGTACTTCGGCCTTGGGCGCGCGCAGCACCGCGCCTTTTAGTTCCGGCATGCCCGCAAGGCGCAAATCGGCCAGCGTGCCGCTCACCACCACGTGACTGGTGGCAAAGGTGGCTTCTTGGCCGTGCACCAGCGGAATATCCACACCCAATTCTACCACGTAACTGCCGCCGACATCGGTAGGTACTTCGCCCTTATCATCCAGCTTGGCAATTTCGCGCATCAGTCCGGGGGTATCACCGCGCAGCGTGCCGCTCACTAAAATATGGGTCGGCGCACGCTCAAAGATATGGGTTAACCGCACCTCCACATCCTTCACCTGCTGGGCTGCCACTTTGCCTGCGGGCACCCGCACCGCAAATTCTTGCCCGCGCCAGGCAAAGCTGCCGCTTACAAACTCCACCGGCGGCAGTTCAGGCAAAAACTTAACGCTCCCCGTGCCTTCCCGCGCCACCATGTCGGCGTCAATCACCAGTTCGCCGCAGGCATCGCCACAGCCGGGAAATGCCGAAGGCCGCCCCACATACCGCGCGGTTAACCCCCGATATTCCACCCCCTTAATATTCGGCCGCACCCAGCGTAAGGTTTTATCAAAACCACGCGCTTGGTCGGGGAAGAAATCAAAAATCCCCTGCACATCACCCCGCACACTGGCCAGCGTGGCACTCACCAACGGGTCGGTGGTCAGCGCTTCCACCCGCCCGCTGGCGCGCCAAATGTTGCCGCGCTCGGTTTGCACCACCAAGTTTTTCAATTCCAACACATCCGTCGGGCTAGGCTGATACGCTGCGGTAAGGGTCAACCGCGGAAACTCTAGCGGCCTGCTAAACCCCTTGGGCGGCTGCACCACCACCCGCGCCAACCGCAGCGTAACCCACGGCTGGCCCAAGCGGTTGCCGCGCATCAACTGGCTGCCAATTTCCACACTGCCTTGGGCGCGCAGCATGTCCCGAATAATTGGCGGCAGATAATCCGCCACCAGCGCCACATCGGTTTGGTCAAACCGCGCGTTAAGGTCGGCAAAGTCAGCCCCCGCTGCGCGGTCAAACGTTACCAGCACCGGCATGGCAATCCCCTGTTCGCGCGGGCCAAAACCTTCGCCATACAGCCGCCGCACTTGGGCATTCAGGGTGCCGCGTTCACCATCATCGGCATAGCGGCTAAACAGCAGCGTGGCATCTTCCAGCACCCATTCCGCCTGCTGCACTTCATCGCGCAGCAGCAGGTTCATGCCCTGCACGTTCACGGTTTTAAGGCGGTGCCACAGGCTGCTGCTGGCCATCGCGCCCAACCACTCCACCAGTCCTTCATTGCTGGCCATGTCTTCGGTGCTATCCACCATTCGCAGTCCGGCTAACCGAATCCCCCCTGCATCGCGCACCACCCGCAAGGTTACACCCTGCGCTTCAATCATTTTGGGCGATACATTCAGCATCATCACCATCCGGTTGGCCAGCTTTACCGCCGCTTTTTCTACATAAATCCCCAGCTCACCATCGGGGCCTTTCACCTGCACGTCTTCCACCCGAATCACCGGCGAGCCGTCATAATAAGCCTCAATTTTGCCAAAACTCACCCGCACACCGCGCTCGGCCAAATAGCTTTCCAGCCGCGCCGCATAAGGCCCCAAATCCAGCGGGTGCGCCTTGCTGTAATTCTGCGCCACCCACCCCAACGCCAAGCTTGAAAGCACCACAACCACCAGCGCCACCACCAGCGTGCCCAGGCTGCACCAGGCCACCACTTTGTTCCGCCGCGCCACCCGTCCCATTTTTTTATATTATTCCACCCGTTTGTTACCCACTTTATCAGCCAATGCAGCCTGAATAAACAGCTCAATATCACCATCCAGCACCGCAGCGGTGTTGCTGGTTTCCACGCCCGTGCGCAAATCCTTCACCATTTGGTAGGGCTGCAACACATAACTGCGTATCTGATGCCCCCAGCCAATCTCGGTTTTGCCCGCTTCCACCACCGCGCGCTCGGCGTCTTTCTTTTGGCGCTCATGCTCATACAGGCGGCTTTTTAAAATCTTCAGCGCAATGTCACGGTTGCGGTGCTGGCTGCGGTCTTGCTGGCAGTAAACCGAAATCCCGGTGGGGATGTGCGTCATCCGAATCGCACTCTCGGTCTTGTTCACATGCTGCCCCCCCGCACCGCTGCTGCGCAAGGTATCAATCTTCAAATCGGCGGGATTAATATGAATCTCAATATCATCATCAATTTCGGGGTAAACAAACACGCTGGCAAAGCTGGTATGCCGCCGCGCGTTGCTATCAAACGGGCTAATCCGCACCAACCGATGAATCCCCCCCTCGGTCTTCGCCAAACCATAGGCAAAGTTGCCCAGCACTTGCAGCGTGGCGCTTTTAATTCCCGCTTGGTCACCGCTTTGTTCATCCACCAAAATCACCTTAAAGCCTTGGCGCTCCGCCCAGCGTGAATACATCCGCAGCAACATCCCCGCCCAATCACAGCTTTCGGTGCCGCCTGCGCCGGCGTGAATTTCCAGATAGGCATTATTCCCATCCGCCTCGCCACCCAGCAAACATTGGGTTTCCATTTTTTTGGCTTCGGCCAGCACGGTGGCCAAGTCACGCTCACCTTCCGCCACCACCGTCGTGTCGTTCTCGGCCTCACCCAGTTCCAGTAATGTCACCGCGTCATCCAGCCGCCGCCGCAAGCCATCATAACTGCCCAAATTCAACTCAAGCCGACGCTTCTCCTGCATCACCGCCTTGGCTTTGGCGGCATCGCTCCACAACGCACCATCGGCGGAAAGTTCTTCCAACTCCACCAACCGCCCCCGCGCCACCTCAAGGTCAAAGAGACCTCCCGAGCAGCGTCAACGTCTGCTCTATCACTTCTACTGTGGTCTTATGTTGAGCTTCCAAATGTTATGTCCTTTTCAATGATTTTCTATACTTTAAAACCAATAAGATGCAAAGGTCTTAAATCTCCTCTTGCCAATCATATTCATAAGTTATATACAAAATCATCACGCATTCCGTTTTGCCCACTGGGCTTCCACCCTCTCCGCTTCTTGGCGTGATGAGAAGCTACATGGAGGATAACCATGTTTCTAGGCACAGTAATCTCTGCTTTAGTGATCGGGTTTTTTTGGCTCCATCAGCCAGAGGTCCCCATCCAAACAGCACAATTTCTTGCGTGGAGTTTTACACTCAGCCGATGGTGGGATGTACTGATTGTGCCAATCACTCTCTATCCAGTTTTTTGGATGCTGAGTGATTTCTTCGGGATGTTTGATGAACTCCCATCATCTGGCCCAAAAAACTCCAAAGAGTTTGTCTTTGGCGTCATGATGGCCATATTCATTCTCCCCTTCATCATACTCGGCGCGGTTGTTTTTAT
>RFNJ01000105.1 GCA_009927255.1 Pseudomonadota bacterium
CCAAGGCAATGCATCCGCGTGCCGCGCAGTTTGGTCACCCCTTCCACCCGAATTTCCCGCCCCGGCGAAACAAAAATCACCGCTCCCATGCCACGCAGCATGGTAATCAGCGCCATAATCTCCGGCTCCACCGCCGCATTGGCAATTACCGTGGTGCCACGCGCCAACACACTTAAAAAGAGGCAGGTTTCGGTGGCGCCCACGCTGGGGTAGGGCAGCTTAAAGTGCGTGCCCTTCAGTTGCTTGCGAATTTTGGCACCAAGATGCTCGCGGTCAACCTCAATCTCCCCCCCAAAAGCTTCCACCGCACTCTCATGAAAATCCACCGCCCGCTTGCCAATATCACAGCCATCCAAGCGGGGAATTTCCGCCTTGCCAAACCGATGCAACAGCACCGGCAGCATTAAAATGGGGATGCGGTTGCTGCGGCTATCCGGTGTGGTCACCTTATGCGTGCGCATGGGTGTGGGGTCAATTTCTAGCGTTTTTGCCTCACGGTCCCAACGGGTTTTCACCCCCACGCTGTGCAGCAGCCCCAGCGTAATCTCAATCTCGCTAATCGGGGGCACATTCTCCAGCACACTGGCACTTTCTGCCAAACACGCCGCCACCATCGCCTTGGTTACAAAGTTTTTGGCGCCATAGCAGGTAATCTCGCCCTTCACCGGCCGCCCACCGTTAATTTTATAAACCTGCATCGTGCTCACTTTCTTCATTAAGAAGGGTTTTAAGCCAAAAATACCCAATTGGCCAGTCCTCACTTCGTCCTATTTACCCTACACTTATCAGCTTACTCTCCCACGCCACCCCCAGCACTTTTTTGCACACGCTGGCATTGGCGGTGTGGTCAAACTGGCTAAATTCTTGTGGGCTGGCACTAAACGCCGCGGCAAAGGTGCCCATCGGCACAAAGTGCACCTGCGGCCCCTTAAACGCCGCACCACGGTAAGCGGTGCGGTAGGCCACACTGCGCAAATCAATCTCTGCATGCAGCCGCCGCGCCACGCTGTCCAAAATCTCGTTGGTCAGTTCACTCAATGGGCGGGAAACCTCCAGCAGCCAAAACGGCTGCCGCTCCGCCACAATGTGCCCCAGCAAAGCTTCGCGCACAAACACCCCATGGCTTACCAGCGCGCTGTTAATATTACCCAAGGTCTCCACCAGCATGTCTTCCCGAATACCCTCGCCCAAACCATGTAGCTGCACCACCGGCCCGCGCAGCGCCACCTGGAAAGGCTCCAGCCCCAGCACCTTCACAATCTGCCCGGTGTTAATCCCCAGCATCCCCGCGGTATTGCTCACCACCAACACATATTCCCGCCCCACCTGCACCTGCCCCACATGCAGGCGGTGATACCCCCGCTGCAACCGCCCCGCCGCCTCCACGCTTTCCAGCGGGATAAACTCATAAAACACCTCCCCCGCCATCGGCAAATCTAACCGCTGGCGAATATTCGCATCGGCCTGCCACGCCTGCAATCCCAGCGGCCCATAAACCCATTGCAACCAGCGCACATGCCCAAGTCCACCCAGCAAAAAGCCCATTTCCACCCGCTGCAACGCCAAATCATAATGATTCAAAAACATCACTTTTAAGTTCGGTAACAGCTCGCGCAACAACACAAACCGCCCCTCTTGCTGGCTCACATACAGGCAAAAATCAATCAGTGTCTTGGGCGCCGTCACCAGCATCTCAATCTTGCCGCCGGCGGTTTTCAGCTGGTCATGCATCGCATTAAACCACTGCCAACGGCTACCCCCCAACGGCAAACCGGCATGATGCGGCCACATCCCCGCATTGCCCTTACCAAACTTACTCAATAAACTCCCAAGTACCCCACCCAACCCTGCCCCGCGTTGCTGCTCCAACACCCCATGCCAGCCCTTCAGCGGCACCGGCAACTGCTCCATGCCATCAGCCCGCCGCGCATCATTGCGGTTCACTTCCTGCTCAAACAAATAAAACACTTCGCCATTGCTCACAATTTTTTGCTGGCGCAAAGCCTCCTGCAACTGCCGCTCCACCGCCAACTGGCTGGCCACCAGTTCCGGCACCACCGGCAGCAAACTGCCATGCCACGGGCAGGCAAAACTGGGCTTGCCACGCATCAGCAAGTTGGGGTTTTGCAAAACTTCCAGCGGCGGCAAATCACCCTGCGGCAGCATTTTGGCAATGCCTTGCAAAAACGCCTGCGCACTCTGCACCGCCACCGCGCGACAAAACCCTTGGTAGGCATTCTCAAAATCGGTAAAACTCTCCAACCGCTGCAACCCCAACTGAGCAAACAAACTACTGCCTTTCTGCGCCCGCAAAATCCGCTTCAGCAACGCATACTGGGCATCCACCAGCGCCTGCTTACCATTCTGCCCAAAGTCCATCGCCATTGCCAAAACTCAACCTAATCTTGTTATTAAATGCCACCCACTCTATCTCATCGCCCACCAAAAACAAACACCTGCTCCCCACTTCAAGCTTGCCTGTGTGGATAAACCGCCCTACCATCCCCCCATGAGCACCCACCCCTTCGTCATCCTCATGGTCATCACCTTCATCGCCGCCATCGCCACTATGCTGGCGGGCGTGGTGGGCATGGCCAAGGGCCAAACC
>RFNJ01000070.1 GCA_009927255.1 Pseudomonadota bacterium
CGTACTGTTTCAAATTCTATGGAATACCTTCGGCGCTGATATATCACGATGGTATGCACAAACCCCACCACTTGCGGCTCTTCCCTATACTTGGTTGGCCATGGCTGCGTGGTTGACGTTAAGCTTCATCATCAGGGGAAAGATGGCCAGTCGCCAAACTTGAGATAAATCATTAATAAGCGGGGGGAAGTTCAACTTCCCCCCGCATTTAGCTAATATTAGGCTTCAATAAATCCCAAAACTCTTCAAAAGGTTATCAATCCCCCCACCCGCGCCGCCGCCGCCGAAGCTGCCGGTGGGGTCATCCACCATATCCGGCGTTACGTCAGTCGGCACGGTGCCCGCCACAAAGGCTTCGGTGACAAACCGCTTGCTATTCACGCCGGGCAGCAGGCCGCTGTCGGCATCAATCCGCGCAAATTCAATCCCGCTGGGGACGCGGAAATCGCCACTCGGCTGATTTTTCACCACGCCGGCCATGAACTGCTGCCAAATCGGCAGGGCGGCTTTGGCGCCGGTTTCGCCCGTGCCAAGGCTGCGCGGCGTATCATAACCAACCCACACCCCCACCGCAATATCGGGACTGAAGCCGACAAACCACGCATCAATAAAATCATTGGTGGTGCCGGTTTTGCCCGCCAGCGGCACGCCCAGTTTCTTCAGGGAATAGGCGGTGCCACTCTCCACCACGCCTTCCATCATGCTCACCATTTGGTAGGCCACTTGCGGGCTTAGCGCACGGCTGCCGCTGCTGGGTGGCACCGGCGGCGGTTCAGTCGGTTTGGCACCCAGTTGGGCCAAGCAGCCTTCGCAGGCTGGGGTTGCCCGCAGCAGCGTAACCCCTTGGGCATCCTGCACGCGGCGTAAATAAACAGGCGGCACATATTCTCCACCACGCGGATAAACCGCATAGGCGCCGACCATCTCCATCAACCCCAAATCCAGCGTGCCCAACGCCACGGAAAGGTCGGTAATCGGCACACGGTCACTCACACCCATACGGCGGGCCACATCGGCCACGTTACGCATGCCCACATCCTGCGCCAGCCGCACGGTCATCAGGTTGCGGCTTTTCGCCAAGCCATCGCGCAGGGTAATCAGGCCGCCAATCGTGTCATCATAGTTGCGCGGCTTCCATTCCTTCTCGCCGGTTTTAAACACCACAGGGGCATCCAGCACGGTGCTGGCGGGGGTATAGTTATTTTCCAGCGCGGCGGTAAACACAAAGGGCTTAAACGCGCTGCCCACCTGCCGCTTGGCCTGCACCGCACGGTTGAAGCCTTCGCCCTCGCCAAGGCCGCCGACCATCGCTACCACTTCGCCGCTGGCCACATCAATCGCCACCAAGGCGCCCTGCACTTGCGGCAGTTGTTCCAGCGTAAACTTGCCGTTATCTTTATCAATTTGGCTGGCCTTGACAACCACCACATCGCCCATCTTCACTAAACTGTTCAGCCCCTTGCCCGTCCACTTGGCGCTTTCGGGCGCAATGCTGCCTTCGCGGCCATCTGCTAGCCCCACCCGCACACCATCTTTGCCACTCACTTTCAGCACCACCGCAGCCTCACCCAAGCGGCTGCTGTGGGCATATTTTTCAGCAATTTCCGCCAGCTGCTCTTTCCATTGTGCCATATCTTTAATCTTCGCCAGCGGCCCGCGCCAGCCACGGCGGCGGTCAAATGTCCGCAAGCCTTCATACACCGCCTGCTCCGCCAAGCGCTGGGTGGGTAAATCAATGGTGGTGTAAACGCTCAAGCCATCCTGATACAACGCATCCTCGCCATAGCGTTCGGCAATCAGCCGCCGAATAAACTCGGCAAAGTGCGGCGCATCCTCCCCTTGCTTCAGCGTGCTCACGTTCAGCACCAGCGGCGCGGCCACAGCGGCATCGGCTTCGGCGTTATCAATAAACCGCTCGCTCTCCATCCGCCGAATCACAATATCCCGCCGCGCCTTGGCCGCACTGGGGTTCTTCACCGGATTATACCGGCTTGGCGCCTGCGGCATGCCCGCAATCATCGCCCGCTCGCCCAAATCCAATTCCGCCAGCGTTTTGTTAAAATAGGTTTCCGCCGCCGCCGCCACGCCATAGGCGCCATTGCCCAAATAAATTCGGTTAAGATAAAGCTCCAAAATCTCATTTTTGGTAAAGGCCCGCTCAATCCGCCAGCTTAAAATCAGCTCCTTAATTTTGCGGGTAAAGGTGCGCTCGTTGCTTAACAAATAGGTCTTCGCCACCTGCTGGGTAATCGTGCTGGCGCCTTGGGTGCGGTCGGTCATCACATTCACCAACGCGGCACGCACAATCGCCTTCAAGTCATAGCCGCCATGTTCAAAAAAGCCACTGTCTTCCGCTGCCAAAAATGCCTGAACCACCGGCTTGGGGATCTCACTAAACGGCACCCACACGCGGCGTTCGTTGGCATATTCTGCCAAAATCTCGCCATTGCGGTCAAACACTCGCGTAATCAAAGCAGGCTTATATTCGGTAATTTGCCGAAAATCCGGCAGCTGCTGGTTAAAATAAACCAACACCGCCGCAAACAACGCAGCACCGGCAAGCAGCCCCAGCGCCACCAGCCACGCCAATAACACCAGCCAGTTGATTTTTTTACGCTTGCGCACCGGCTGGACGCCATCCCCCTTACCCCGCGCACTCCCCTGCCGATTCATTGCCATGCCCCTTGTTTAGCATATTCTATCAATAATGCACATGCTCCCGCACATACCCCATAATGCCCTTGGCAAGCGCACTCGCCAAGCGTTCCCGAAAGCGCGGATCGTTCAGCTGCCGCTCTTCGTGCGGGTTGGAAAGATACCCCATCTCCACCAATACACTCGGCACATCGGGTGCTTTCAGCACCCGAAAGCCCGCAAACAGCAAATCTTTGCGCCGCACTTCGGTCACCCGCCCCATCTCGCCCAAAATTTCCTGCCCTAAGTAGGCCGAACTATTAATGGTATCCCGCTGCACCAAACTAATTAAAATATTGCGCACTTCGGGGTTTTCTTGCTCCAAGCCCACACCGGCCAGCACATCCCCCGCGTTTTCGCTATCAGCCAAGCGGGCGGCTTCGCGGTCACTGGCTTTTTCGCTCACCATATACACCGTGGCACCGCGCACTTTGCGGTCATTGGGGTGGATATCCGCGTGCAAACTCACAAACAAATCGGCATTGTTGCGCTGGGCAATTCGCACGCGCTCGGGCAGCGGAATAAACACATCGCTCTCCCGCGTCAAAATCACCCGCACTTTGTCACTGCTCAATCTATCCCGCACCAGCTTGGCCATTTTCAGCGTGAGGGTATTTTCGCACACCCGCAGCACGCGCCCGCAGCCGCCGGGGTCTACGCCACCATGGCCGGGGTCTAGCACCACCACCACGTGGTCGCGCTGGAATTTTCGGCCATCGCTCGGCACTTCCCGCACCACCTGCGGCGGCACCACCGGCGCTGGCTCATCAGCTACGCGGATCGGCCGCACCGCAGGCGCCTGCCCCTCATCCACCACATCCTGCGGTGGCGGAATATCAGTGGGCTTTTCGCCCTTGCGCGGCTGCACCACGTCCAGCACCAGCCGCTCGCCGCGCGTGCCGCTGGCGGGGATGCTAAACACATTCACCCGGCTGGCCTGTTCCAAATCCAGCACCATCCGCACGGTGTGGGGCCGAAAGCGCCCGGCGCGCATGCCCTTCACCATGCTGCCCTGCGGTAAAGTTACTAAGCTTGGCGCCTCGGCAAACGCAACATCGCCAAAATCGAGAACCACCCGCGCCGGCTGCGGCAGGGTAAACCACCGATACGTAAGCTTTTCTTTGCTGCCGCTGGCAAGTTCCAAAACAATGCGGGTTTTGTTCACCCCGCGCCCCACGTCATGGCCCACCCGCACATACTGCACCAGCAAAGCACCCGTTGCTTCGGTATTAACGCTGCTGGCAGCTTGGCTGCTCTGCGCCTGACTATTCCCGTTGATCGGCGGCCACAGCACAGCGCCAGCCACCATCAGCAGCACAAAAATCCCCAGCAGCAGGTGGCGTGTCCTCATCTCCCCCCTTGCATAGCATTGTCCCACCGCTGGCGTAAAACCTTTGCCGCAAGATTAACCAACACCGTGAGGCCAATCAGCACCACTGCCGGAATCACCACCAGCCACGGCGCCACCAGCATAAAGCGCATGCCATCGCGCAGCATCCCGCCCAAACTTGGGTATGGCGCGGGGATGCCAAGGCCCAAAAAGCTTAAGCCGGCCTCCGCCACCATCGCGCCGGCCACCATCAGCAGCGCCTCCACCTGCAACGGCCCGGCGCAGTTGGGCAAAATATGCCGCAGCCAAATCCGCACCGTGCCCACCCCCGCCAATTCCGCCGCCCGCACAAACGCCAGCCCGCGCAAGCGCTGCACCTGCACCCGCGTCAGCCGATAAAACCCCACCCACCCCAGCAGCCCCAGCGCCACCACCACATTTAGCAAACTTGGCCCCAGCAAAGCCGTTAGCGCCAGCGCCAGCAGTAGCCCCGGGAAACTCAGCACCACCTCACTCACCTTGCCCGCCACCCGCTCCACCCAGCCGCCCCACCAGCCCGCCGCCAGCCCCAGCGGAATTCCCACCAAAGCCGTCAGCAGCAACACCCCAAAACCCACAGTCAGCGATGCCCCCACCCCCGCCACCACCCGCGCCAACACATCCCGCCCAAGGTCATCGGCCCCCAGCCAATGCACCGCACTGGGCGGCGCCAACACCGCCGCCAAATCAATTATTAAGGGGTCGGTAAACAACATCGTTACTGCCCCCGCACCCGTGGATCAAGCCACGCACTCACCACATCGGCCAGCAGCACGCACACCATATAAATCAAGCTAATCAACAATAAGCAGCCCTGAATCACCGGATAATCGCGCTGATGCAACGCCTCCACCAGCAAGTTCCCCACCCCGGGCCAACCAAACACCGCTTCGGTCAGCACCGCGCCGGTCAGCACCATCCCCAGTTGCAAAAACAACAGCTGCACGGTGGGCAACAACGCATTGGGCAACGCATGGCGCCACAGGCCGCGCGCGCCGCTGCCGCCTTTGGCCAGTAAGGTGCGCAGATAATCCGCCTGCTGCTCATGCTGCAAACTTTCCGCCAACATCCGCGCCAGCACCGCCGCCATGCCAACCCCCAGCGTCACACTTGGCAGAATTCCACTTAATAGTCCACTCATCCCACTCACCGGCAGCCACCCCAACCCCACCGCGAACACCAGCACCAGCAGCGGCCCCCACACAAAGCTGGGCACCACCGCCAGCACCAACGTTAAATTATCCACCCCGCGCCGCCACCGCCCGCTGCCCAGCAAGCCCAACAGCAAGCCGCCACTCAGCGCCACCGCCATCGCCCCCAGCGCCAGCAGGCAGGTGGCGGGCAAACGCTCCAGCAGCAAGCCCAGCACCGGCTTTTGGCTCACCAAACTGGTGCCCCAATCGCCCTGCACTAGCCCACCCAAAAACCGCAGCAACTGCTCACCCAAAGGTAAGTGCAACCCCAGCGCCACCCGCAGCGCCTCACGGTCAGCCACACTTGCCCGCTCCCCCAGCAGGGCATCAATCGGGTCCCCCGGCACGGCATGGATCAACAAAAACACCGCCACCACCACCAGCAAAGCCGTGGGCACCATCGCCAGCAATCGCCGCACTATAATATTAAACATGCGCTACCATACCAAAACCCACCCCAACTGTGCATACGCCCCGCCCCTTTTTTGCCCAAATGCCTGCCACAATTCGCCCACAAAGCGGTTGCAATCCACCCCAAAGTCGCCTACAATCCATCCACGCAGCAACTATCAAGCTGTAAAAATTTCCGCTGTAAGGCAACCACTTAAAGCATTTTCTTCAGGTGCAGCCCACAGCCCAACCATAACCCCGGCGCAGCAGCCGGCGGCTTAAACGGGCAACTTATAAACCAAGCCCTCCAGCCGCTTAACATACCGAGATTGCATGACTTTTTCTAACAACCGATCGTTAGCCAAAGCCCCAAGGCCCCAAGCCCACGTGGGCTAAAAAGCCGCGCGCAATCGCCACCACCTGCTGCTCCTTACTTTAATAACAGGAGCCACTACCATGAATCCAAACAAAAAAACGATGCTAATCGACGCATCCCACCCCGAAGAAACCCGCGTGGTCATCCTCGATTCCCAAGGCCGCATCGACGATTTCGAAGCAGAAACCCAAGGCAAACAACAGCTTAAAGGCAACATCTACATCGGCCACGTGTCGCGGGTAGAACCTTCGCTGCAAGCTGCCTTCATCACCTACGGCGGAAACCGTAATGGTTTCCTTGCCTTCGGTGAAGTCCACCCCCAATTTTTTGCGGTGAAGGATAGCGAAAAGGCCGAATTGCTGGAAGAAATGGCCGCCCAAGCCGCCCGCCGCCGCGGCTTAGATCGAGAGGAAGAGGAAGCCGAAAGCCAAGGCCACACCCCCTCCCCCACCGAAACCACCGCCGCCAGCAGCGCAGAAGCCACCACAACCGAGGCCGTCAGCCCAGCTGCCGAGGCAACCGAAGCCACTGTGCAAGCCGAAAAACCCAGCAAAGGTAAAGCCAAGCAAGGCGGCCAAAAGCCACAGCGCCGCGCGCCAAAACGGGTCGAATCCCGTGCCCGCCCACAGCGGGTAGAAGCCAAAATCCCCGCAGCCGAAGCCGAAGCGGGTGAAGCACACATGGCCCAACAATCCTCTGAGCAATCAGCCGAGGCACCTAGCAAACCCACCGCCGAAGCCCAACCCGCCAGCCAAAACAACCACCGCCCCGCACGCCACAGCGGCGGTAATCGCCACGGCAACCGCCCCCACGGCGGACGCGACAGCAATCGCGACAGTAGCCGCAGTAACGACGGTGGCCGCCACCTCCCCGCCATCCACCGCCGCTACCGCATTCAAGACGTGCTGAAAGAAGGCCAAAAAATCATGGTGCAAGTGGTGAAGGAAGAGCGCGGCAGCAAAGGCGCGGCGCTGACCACCTACTTCTCCATGCCCGGCCGCTACACCGTGCTGATGCCCAACACCCCCTACGCCGGCGGCATCTCGCGCAAAATTACCGACCCCGAAGAGCGCCGCACCCTGCGCGACACCTACGCGCAACTGAGCGTGCCCGACACCATGGGCCTCATCATCCGCACCGCAGGCGTAGGGCAGGAAATCGAGCATATCAAAACCGACTACCAAAACCTCACCAACCTGTGGCAGCACGTGCAGGAAGAGTTCCAAAAAAACGACGATATCCAATGCATCCACGAAGATGGCTCGGTCATTGTCCGCGCCCTGCGCGACATGATTTCCGACGACATCGGCGACATCATCATCTCTGGCGCACGCGCCTACAAAATGGCCAAGGATTATGCCAAGAACCTTTCGCCGGAAGCTGCTAAACTGATCCGCCAACACAAAGAAGAAACCCCGCTGTTCAGCGAATATAAGGTGGAGCAAAAGCTTAATCACCTGCACCACACCCGCGTCACCTTGCCATCGGGTGGCTACCTGATTATCAACCCCACCGAGGCGTTGGTGTCAGTCGATATCAACTCGGGCCGCGCCACGCAGGAACGCAACATTGAAGAAACCGCGCTGAAAACCAACCTTGAAGCCTGCGACGAACTGGCCCGCCAAATCCGCCTGCGTGACCTCGCCGGCCTAATTGTGGTGGACTTTATTGATATGGAAGACCACCGCAACGTGCGCAAGGTAGAAAACGCCATGCGCAAAGCCCTGCGTAAAGACCGCGCGCGTATCCAAACCGGCAACATTTCCGAATTCGGCCTGATGGAAATTTCCCGCCAGCGCCTGCGCCCCAGCTTCGGTGAATCCCACTTCATCACCTGTCCTCACTGCCAAGGCAGCGGCACGGTGCACAGCCCGGCTACCAGCGCGCTGATGGTGCTGCGCCGCCTAGAAGAAGCCGATATTAAAGGTGCCGACCGCATCATCATCACCAGCAGCACCAGCCTGGTGCTGTGGTTGCTGAACCACAAGCGCGACCTCATCCGCAGCCTCGAAGAACGCAACAAATACCAACTGCAATTCAAGGCGGATGACAGCCTGATTGACCCCGACCATAAGCTGGAACTCATCCGCATCAAGGCCGATGGCAGCGAATCCAAGCAAGTGATTGACGTCACCCTGCGTGAACAACCCGAACTCCCCCCCGAAAAACGCCAATATGGTAGCAATGGGGGTAACAATGGCGGCGGCGGCGGCTATCAGCGCAACGAACCTCGCCACGAATCACGTAGTGATTCTAGAACCGAATCGCGCAACGATTCCAAACCCGAGCCACGGAGCGAACCACGCCACGAGCCCCGCCCCACCAAACCCGAACCCGCCCGCGAAGAAGCCCCCGCTGAAAAGCCCAAAGCTGCGGCCAAGCCACAGCCAAAAGCCGAAGCGAAGCCCGAAGCTAAAGCTGAAAACAAACCAGCCCCCAAACCCAAGGCGGAAGCCAAGGACGAACCGCTGGCCGTGCAAAAAGTAGCGGTGGAAACCAAGGCCGAAACACCGGCCGCCCCTGCCACCCCGCGCAAAAGTTTTGCGCTTAAAAAACAGGTGGATACCGACGCCCCCGACGCCCCACTGGCGGTAGAAAAACACAGCCAGAACGCCGATGACGCAGTCATCGCCGCCAAGCCCAAAAAGGCCCCCAAAAGCCTTATTTCGCGGCTGATTGGTAGCTAATCTGCGGCCAAACCTTAACACCCAACGGGCAGCGCCAAGCTGCCCGTTGGCTTATGGTTAAGCGCTTGACGCCCCACCCAAAAACCGCCACCATACCCTCAACAACAAGGCGATATGTCGCAACCCATGGCCACACCCACCAACCCCTTCACCACCTATCTTGAATTTTGCCAGCAAGCCAGCGCCAGCCTGTGGCAATCACCGGCAGCCTATTGGCAAACAGTGGCCAGCATTCAAGCTCTGCGCGGGCAATACCTTGCCCAGCTGGCCCAGCAGGCACCGCTGAATTGGCAAGCCTTGGCCCAGTGCAAATCGTGGCCGGAATATGTGGCCGAATGCACCAAACAATACGGCCAGCTGGCACTGCAAAACACCGCCCTGCACAACGCCACCCAAGCCCACCGCATGGCGCTGTATGGCCAATGGCAAACATTGCTTCAAAGAAGCACATCACCTGCTAGCACATCAAAAACGGCTACAACCACCGCCACCCAGCAGCCGCCCTATATTCCAGTCCCCATCAGCAAACCGCAGCCTACGCCCCAGCCTATTATTCAATCCCAACCGCAAACTCCGGCACCAACTCCTCTTATCATCCCCAGCAACATCACCATGCTCATCCCCACCCCGCCTGCTGCCAGCAGCACAGCCGATAAACCCACCGCTAGCAACGTCACCCCCATCACCCAACCAACACCCGAGCCTCAACAAGCCACCGGCACCACCGGCTTGCCGCTGTATCACTCCACCATCAGCCCAACGGCCAACAGCGTGATGCGCAGCAGCGCAGGCAGCACCATTGCCGCCGCCGCCAGCGCACGGCGCTCGGTGGTGGCGCGGCGCCAATCGGCCCGCCGCCGTCCACGCTAAAGTTGCCAATGCCCAGCCATCTGCGCGCACACATCCTCGCCTTGTTGGCCTTACTTATCAACATTTTGCCATGGACCACCCACGCACAGTCGCTGGTGCTGGATGAAGAATTTACCCAAGCCGCCACCGCCCTCACCGCCCCGCTGCGGCCCCACTTGGCGCCCAACACGCAGGTGCATTTTGTGGTGGTGGCCAGCCCGGATATCAATGCGTTTGTCACGGGTGAAAACATCATTTTCATCCACAGCGGACTGGTGGCCAAGGCCAAAAACGCCGCCGCGCTGCAAGGGGTTTTGGCGCACGAACTCGCCCACATTCAT